>CAZXTT010000001.1:0-3305 GCA_964643775.1 uncultured Rhizobiaceae bacterium
ATCAGCGCTTGGAGAACTGGAAGCTGCGGCGCGCCTTGCGCTTGCCGTATTTCTTGCGCTCCACGACGCGCGCGTCGCGGGTCAGGAAGCCGCCCTTCTTGAGCACCGGGCGCAGGGCCGGCTCGTAGTTGACCAGCGCCCGCGAAATGCCGTGACGCACCGCGCCGGCCTGCCCCGACAGCCCGCCGCCGGAAACCGTGCAGATAACGTCATACTGATCCAGCCGCTCCGCCGCCTCCAGCGGCTGCTTGAGGATCATGCGCAGGGTCGGGCGGGCGAAGTATTTCTCCAGCTCGCGGCCATTGACGGTGATCTTGCCCGGCCCGGGCTTGATCCACACGCGCGCCACCGCGTCCTTGCGCTTGCCGGTGGCGTAGGCGCGGCCATGCTCGTCGATCCTGGGCTCCGGCAGCGCCGCTTCCGGCTCCATGCCCATGGCCTCGCCGAGATTCTCCAGGGTGGTGTTCTCTTCGCTCATCAGCCAGCCCTCCTCGTGTTCTTGGCGTTCATGGCCTTCACATCCAGCACCTCGGGCTTCTGCGCCTCGTGGGGATGATCGGGGCCGGCGTAGATGTGCAGGTTCTTCATCTGCCTGCGCGACAGCGGCCCGCCGGGCAGCATGCGCTTGACGGCCAGCTCCAGCACCCGCGTCGGGCGCTTGCCGGAGATCATCTTCTCCGCCGTGCGCTCCTTGATGCCGCCGGGATAGCCGGTGTGCCAGTAATACTTCTTGTCCTGCATCTTGCGGCCGGTGAGGACGACCTTGTCGGCATTGACCACGACGATGTTGTCGCCGCAATCGACATGCGGGGTGAAGATGGCCTTGTGCTTGCCGCGCAGCCGCGCCGCGATAAGGCTCGCCAGACGCCCCAGGACGATGCCCTCGGCGTCTATCAGCACCCACTTCTTGTCAACCTCGCCGGGCTTGGCGGAATAGGTTTTCATTAGTGGTTCCTCTTGAGGAGAATTGCCGGTTTCCAACAAAAACACGCCCCGGGCCGCTCACATGACCATTCACATGAAAAGCCCAAAGCGCGATCATGGGATATGCCTTTTAATCCCGCCCGCCCCCCGCGTCAAGCCCAAAAATCATCACCCGGATCAAGAAAACACTTGTTTCACAATGCCTTGTCCGCACGGTATCATGATACCACAAAGACAGTTCCCATGCGCTTCAACTCCGGCGAAAAAGCCTCTAATATGCCTCCCATGAGGACGAGGGAAAAATACGCCGGTGGCTCCATCGCCGCCGCGTGGCGGGCGCTGCCCCGCGCGCTGGCCTCCCTTGCCCTTGCAATGGCCATCGCCATGGCCATCGCCGCCGCCCCGGCCCGCGCCGCCGCCCCCTCGCCGGACAAGGATCAGTCGCGCATCGGCGGCGGCGACCGCATCACCCCCGGCGGCGCATCCCCGCTGATGCCCGGAGGACCCGGCCTGCTCAATTCACCAGACGCCATCAACGGCGACAACGGCGGTGAGGAAAGCGGCGTGGAAGGCAAGCAGGACGCCCTGCCCCATGGTGATGACGAACAGCCCCTGGACGCCCTGATAGCCGAGGACATCCCCAACATCAGGGCCATAGAGCTTGAGCCGCGAAAGGCCAAAAAGGCGCTTGAAGCCCTCGAGGCCGTATACGGCAAGTATGACGACAAGGGCATGAACGATTACCCCACCCTGCAGGAGTTCGCCGACAAGACCGAGGCCGGCAAGAAGATGCAGGAGGAAATCCGCAAGTTCGGTTTCGCCAACGTCGAGGAATGGAACATCGTCATAATGAACATAGGCTTCGCCTACTCGGCCCTCGATGACAACTCCGACGAGGAGCTGCTGCGCCAGATCAGGGAAGTGGAGAACAACGGCAAGCTCAAGGAGGAGGACAAGAAGCGCATGATAGCCAACCTGCGCGCCCTCATCCCCTCCCCCAACAACCGCAAGGTGGTCAGGGAGCTGCTCGACGATCCGCTCTACGCCAGGAAGCTGAAACTGCTCGACGCCGACCTGGAAGAGGACCGCCACGAGGATCACGAAGACCACCAGTTCGATGAATGAACACCCCCGGCAGAAAGATCAGCCCATGACCACCCCCCAGCCACTGGTGCGCGGCGAGCTTGTCGAAAAGGGCATAATCAGGCTCACCCTCAACAGCCCGCGCAACTTCAACGCCCTGTCCATGGCCATGATAGAGGCCCTGAACGCCGCCCTCGAAGAAGCATACGCCGACCCGCGCGTCCGCGTGATAATACTGGCCGCCGAGGGCCGCGGTTTCTGCGCCGGTCATGACCTCAAGGAGCTGCGCCACCACCAGGAAAACGACGCCGACGGCGGCCGCGCCTTCTTCACCGAGCTGTTCGACCGCTGCACCGCCATGACCGAGGCCATGACCACCGCCCCCAGGATAATCATCGCCCAGGTGCATGGCATAGCCACCGCCGCCGGAACGCAACTGGTGGCCAGTTGCGACATGGTCGTGGCCTCCGCTCAGGCGCGCTTCGGCGTCAACGGCATAAGCGCCGGTCTTTTCTGCTCCACCCCCATGGTGCCCCTGTCGCGCGCCATCGGCCAGAAGAAATGCATCGAACTGCTCACCACCGGCCGCCTCATGGACGCCGAAGAGGCCCGCATGAGCGGGCTGGTCAACCACATCGCCGCCGCCGGTGAGCTGTCCGGGAAAACCCTGGAGATGGCCCGCGCCGCCGCCGCCAAGTCGGGCGCCGTGCTGGCCATCGGCAAGCAGGCCTTTTACCGCCAGGCGGAAATGTCCCTTTCCGACGCCTATGCCTACACCCGCGGCGTGATAACCGAAAACCTCCTCCATGCAGACGCCCGCGAGGGCATATGCGCCTTCACCGAAAAGCGCCCCCCGAAATGGAAGGACGACTGACATGGCCGATGACAACACCCAGGGGCAGGAACAGGATCCCGCCACCATCCTGGAGCAGGTATCCACCATCGCCCTCGTCGGCGCATCCCCCAAGCCCCAGCGCCCCTCCAACGAGGTCATGAAATTTCTCCTCGAGCGCGGCTACGAGGTAATCCCCCTCAACCCCGGCCTGGCCGGCGAGCGGCTGCTCGGCAAGCCGGTATTCGCCAGCCTGAGCAGCCTCCCCGCCCCTGTGGACATGATAGACATCTTCCGCAACGCCGAAGCCGCCGGCAAGGTGGTGGACGAAGCCCTCGCCCTGCCCTGGAAACCCAGGGTCATCTGGATGCAACTGGGCATAACCAACGAAAAAGCCGCCCAAAAAGCCCGCGCGGCAGGCATCACCGTGATAATGAACAACTGCCCCAAAATGGTGCTGGAGAGC
>CAZXTT010000002.1:0-7165 GCA_964643775.1 uncultured Rhizobiaceae bacterium
GACGATTATCAGGTCGACGCGATTGTGGCGCGCGTAGTCATGCAGGTCGGCGACATTGCCCAGCTTGCGGTATTTGCGGATATGCTCCGGCGAGCGGTTGTCGCGCCGGTCGTCGAACAGGCCCACTATCTCCAGGTCGAGAGAGGCGGATTTTTCCAGCGTGTTGATGGCCCGCTCCGCCGCCTGCCCGCCGCCGACGATGGCGATGCGGCGGCGGAATGCCCCGGCGCGCTCGCGCGGGGCGGCCCACAGCCAGATGACGGCGCGGCTGACCACCAGCCAGCCGGTGACCACGAGCAGCCAGTCGAAAACCGTCCACCAGCTCACCAAATCGCCATAAAGCCTCGCCGCCGCCATGACAGCAAAGCCGGCGAGGAAGGTGATCACCAGCGAAACCGGCACGCTCACCTGCGGCCTGACCAGGGCCCTGATCCCGTATTGCCCTGCCTCGCGCATGCCGATCAGGGCGGCGAAGCCTCCGGTCAGGGCGAGAAAGGCGGAAAAGACCAGCCCGTAATGATCCTGATTGGGAGCGCTCAGCAGCAGCAGGGAGAACAATCCGCCACCCAGCACCATGAAATCGGCCAGCTTGACGAGTCTCGTCACTACTTCCGGAGAAACATATTCCGGGGCTTTCGCCCGCTGCCCCGTGGTGGCTGTTGCCTGGCTCATGACCATCCCCCTGCCCTGATAACGATCCACGCCCGCGCCGGGCGCCTGTTCCATTCCAGCGCCAGAGGGTAACCAAAAAGATTTAAGGGGGGGTGAATGACGATGCGCCCCCGCCAGGCCATGAAAGGACCGTGAGCGGCGGCGGCCCCCTGCGTATTTATCACATGGATGCCTTGACGGGCCTGCCCGTGCGCCGTATATGCTTCCGGCGCAATGGTGAGGGCGATTAGCTCAGTTGGTAGAGCACTGTGTTCACATCGCAGGGGTCACTGGTTCGAGTCCAGTATCGCCCACCATTCCAGCGCCATTTCAGCCATGACCGCCGCCACCGGGCGTGCGGATGATTATCGCCTCTCCCGCCTTCACATCCAGCGACACGCACGAGGGCAGAACCTCCTCGCGGCCATCGCGGCGGCGCAGGATGTTTTGACCGCGCTTGCCGCTCTCCCCGCCGGCCAGTCCGAAAGGCGCGGTCTTGCGCCGGTTGGTGAGCAGCGAGGCGCGCATGTCCTTGCGGAAGACGATCACCCGCTCCACCCCGTCGCCACCGCGAAAGCGCCCCGCCCCGCCGGAGCCACGGCGAATGGCGAAACGCTCCACCAGGACGGGATAGCGCACTTCCAGCACCTCCGGGTCGGTCAGGCGGGTATTGGTCATGTGGGTGTGAATGGCCGACTGCCCGTGCCAGCCCGGCCCCGCGCCAGCCCCGCCGCAGATGGTCTCGTAATACTGCAAGCGCCCGTCGCCGAAGGTGAAATTGTTCATCGTCCCCTGGCAGGCGGCCATTACCCCCATGGCGGCGAACAGGGCATCGGTCACGGCCTGTGAAGTCTCCACGTTGCCGGCCACCACGGCGGCCGGGTAAGAAGGAGATAGCATGCTCCCTTGCGGAACGATGATGCGGATGGGCTTGAGGCATCCGGCATTGAGCGGAATGTCGGCATCGACCATGCAGCGGAAGGCATAGAGCACGGCGGCGCGCGTAACCGGCAGGGGGGCGTTGAAATTGTCGGCCAGTTGCGCCGATGTGCCGGTGAAATCCACCTCCGCCGAGCGCCTCTCCCGGTCCACCCGTATGGCCACCGAGATTTTCGCCCCGTTGTCCATGTCGAGGGTGAAGCTGCCGTCCCTGAGCGCCCCGATAACCCGCCGCACGCTCTCCTCGGCGTTGTCCTGCACGTGGCCCATGTAGGCCCGCACGGCATCGAGGCCGAAATGCTCCACCATGGCCCGCAACTCGCGCAGGCCCTTCTCGTTGGCCGCCACCTGCGCCTTGAGATCGGCGATGTTCTGGGCGGGATTGCGCGCCGGCCACCTGCCGGAAGTCAGCAGGCGGCGCAATTCCTCCTCGCGCAGCCGCCCGCCCTCGACCAGCAGGAAATTGTCTATCAGCACCCCTTCTTCCCCGATATGGGTGGCCTCCGGGCTCATCGAGCCGGGCGACCTGCCGCCTATGTCGGCATGGTGGCCGCGCGAGGCGACGTAGAACACGGGGCTCTCATGTCCCTCCAGGAACAGCGGCGTAACCACCGTTATGTCGGGCAGATGGGTGCCGCCGCCATAGGGGGCGTTGAGCATGTAGACATCGCCCGGCTTCATCCGGGGAGCGCCGCGGATCACCGCCTCCACCGACTTGTCCATGGAGCCAAGATGCACCGGCATGTGGGGCGCGTTGGCCACCAGCTGGCCCTCGCCATCGAACACGGCGCAGGAAAAGTCCAGCCGCTCCTTTATGTTCACCGAGCTTGCGGTCTTTTTCAGCGTCTCGCCCATCTGTTCGGCGATCGACATGAACAGGTTGTTGAACACCTCCAGCATCACCGGATCGGCGGAACAGCCCACCGCCTGCCTGGCGGGCGGCTCCCCGGCCCGCTCCAGCAACAGGTGCCCGAAACCATTGACCCGCGCCCGCCATCCCGGCTCGACGATGATGGTGGAATTTTCCTCTACGATGATCGCCGGGCCCGTGAGCCGGTGACCGGGCGACAGGGACGAGCGCCGGTATAGCCCCACCTCGCGCCATTCTCCCTCCACCCACAGCGGCGCCGTCTCCGCCGCTTGCGGGCGGCCCCTCACCTCGGGCCGTTCTTCCTCCTCCACCCGCGCCCCGCCGCCGGCGGCCTCCACCGATATGGCCTCTATTACTATCCCCCTCTGCCGCTGAACGAAGCCGAACCGGCGCAGGTGTTCCTTCTCGAAGCTCCGGCGCATCTTCCCGCCATCGCGGCGCAGGCGCACCTCCAGCGCCGTGTCTGTTCCCTCGTAGCGCAACATGGCCCGCTCACGCACGGAGGCCTCGTCCTTTCCCACTCCCTGGGCGGCAAGCTCGGCCAGCACCTGCTCCTTCAGCTTCCCGGCGGCGCGGCGCGCCGCCTTCAGGCCATCGTCATCCAGCGGCAGCTCGATGGCGCGGGCCCGCGTGGCGGTGATGTCGGCCAGCCCCATGCCATAGGCCGACAGCACCCCGGCCAGCGGATGCACCAGCACCCTCTTCATGCCCAGGTTGTCGGCGATGCGGCAGGCGAACTGGGCCCCTGCCCCGCCGAAACAGTTGAGGACATATTCGCCGACATCGCGCCCGCGCTGCACGGATATTTTCCTTATGGCGGCGGCCATGTTCTCCACCGCTATGCGCAGGAAGCCCTCCGCCGCCTCTTCCGCCGTCATGGCATTGGCGCGCGCCACCCCGGCGAAGGCCTCGCGCACCGCCGCGGTGTCCAGCGGCTGATCTCCCGCGGGGCCGAATATGCGCGGGAAGTGATCGGCATTGATGCGCCCCAGCAGCAGGTTGGCGTCGGTCACGGTGAGCGGCCCGCCGCGCCGGTAGCACATGGGCCCGGGATCGGCCCCGGCGGAATCCGGCCCCACCCGGAAGCGCCCGCCGTCATGGTGCAGTATGGAGCCGCCGCCCGCCGCCACCGTGTGAATGCGCATCATCGGCGCGCGCATGCGCACCCCCGCCACCTGCGTCTCGAAGGCCCGCTCGTAATGGCCGTCGTAATGGGCCACGTCGGTGCTGGTGCCGCCCATGTCGAAGCCGATCACCTTGTCGAACCCGGCCAGCCGCGCGGTGCGCGCCATGCCCACCACGCCCCCGGCGGGGCCGGACAATATGGCGTCCTTGCCGGCGAACAGCCCGGCGGAGGTGAGCCCGCCGGAGGACATCATGAACATCAGGCGCGGGGCCTCTCCTCCCCCCTCGCCGGCGGCATGCCCCAGGCGCGCCGCCACCTTGTCAACGTAGCGGCGCAGTATGGGAGTGAGGCAGGCATCAACCACCGTGGTGTCGCCGCGTGACACCAGTTTCATCAGCGGTGAGGCCTCGTGCGACACCGACACCTGGCCGAAGCCCATTTCCCGCGCCAGCCTGGCCGCCGCCCGCTCATGGGCCGGCCAGCGCCATGAATGCATGAAAACGATGGCCAGTGAATCGAACCCCTGCTCCTTCAGCTCCGCCAGCCGCGCCCGCAGATCCTCCTCGTCGAGCGGTTCCAGCTCCTGGCCGTCGGCGGTGACGCGCCCCGCTGCCTCCACCACCCTTTCGAACAGCACATCGGGCCTGTCGATGCGCAGGGCGAACAGGTCGGGGCGGTTCTGGTAGCCTATGACCAGCGCATCGGCGAAGCCCCTGGTGGTGACAAGCGCCACCTTCTCGCCGGTGCGCTCCAGCAGGGCATTGGTGGCCACCGTGGTGCCCATCTTCACCTCTTCGACGAGATGGGCCGGAACAGGCTCGTCACCGCCCACTCCCAGCAGGCGGCGGATGCCCTCGATGGCCGCGTCGTCATAGCTTTCGGGCTTTTCCGACAACAGCTTCATGGTGCGCAGCCGCCCATCGGGGGCGCGCGCCACTATGTCGGTGAAGGTGCCGCCGCGATCTATCCAGAAACGCCAGCGGGAGGTATCGGCATTATTCATGGCGGGAATATTTAGGGCATGCGCCCGCCCCTGTCATGCCCCCTGCTCCGCCAGGAAAGAAAATGGCCGCCCCGGTGAACGGAGCGGCCATACGCATTCGTCATTCTCTTTCCGTGTCCCGTGGGTCCCGTGCCCCGAGGGAAGGATTCTAGTTCTTTTCCTTGTCCACCAGCTTGTTGGCCGAGATCCACGGCATCATCTGGCGCAGGCGCTCGCCCACCTCCTCGATGGGGTGTTCGTCGTTGAGCCGCCGCGTGGCCTTGAAGCGCGGCTGGCCGGCCTTGCATTCGCTCATCCACTCGGAGACGAACTTGCCGCTCTGGATGTCGGCCAGCACCGCCTTCATGCGCTTCTTGGTCTGCCCCTTGGGCAGCACCCGCGGGCCGGAGACGTATTCGCCGTATTCGGCGGTGTTGGAGATGGAATAGTTCATGTTGGCGATGCCGCCCTCGTAGATGAGATCGACGATCAGCTTGACCTCGTGCAGGCACTCGAAATAGGCCATCTCCGGCGCGTAACCGGCCTCCACCAGTGTCTCGAAGCCGTCGCGGATAAGCTCCACCAGCCCGCCGCACAGCACCGCCTGCTCGCCGAACAGGTCGGTTTCGCATTCCTCGCGGAAGGTCGTCTCGATGACGCCCGAGCGCCCGCCGCCGATGCCGCAGGCATAGGACAGCGCCAGGTCATGGGCGTTGCCCGTGGCGTCCTGGGCCACGGCGATCAGGCACGGCACGCCGCCGCCCTTGACATATTCCCCGCGCACCGTGTGGCCGGGGCCCTTCGGCGCGATCATGATGACATCGAGGGTGCTCTTCGGCTCGATGAGGTTGAAATGCACGTTCAGCCCATGGGCGAAGGCCACCGCCGCCCCGTCGCGGATATTGGGCGCCACCTGCTCCTTCCACACGTCCGCCTGCAACTCGTCGGGAATGGCGAACATCAGAAGATCGGCCCACTTGGCGGCCTCCGGCACGCTCATCACCTTGAGCCCCGCCCCGTTGGCCTTCTTCGCGCTCGGCGATCCGGGCCTGAGCGCCACCACCACGTTCTTCACCCCCGAATCCTTCAGGTTCATGGCATGGGCATGCCCCTGCGACCCGAAGCCGACAATGGCCACCTTCTTCGACTTGATGAGATTCACATCCGCGTCGGAATCGTAATACACACGCATGACAGGCTTATCCCCTCGAAATTTCCAGTGAACAGAACATTGCCCGCGACAATACCCACTTACGCCCAAAAGGCAAGCCGCCCCAACGACGCAAGACACAGAAAAACCACCTCCCACCCGCACCGCATGAGCGGCGGGAAGACGGGCAAACAGATGGCACGAATGAATCCGTCGGCCAGGACAGGAGCGCCCACAGGAGGGCCCCATGTCATCAGGCTCTCCGCTTCCCGCCGCTCATGCAGTGCGGTGAGGGCATGGCATTCGCCACTCTCCCGCTTTTCCGCCGCCCTGCCTCAGGCGCGGCGTCTTGGGGGTGGCAGGGGGGTGAGGTGGCGGTATTTTTGGTCCTTGCGGCGCAGGCGCGCTTCTTGCTCGTGGATGTAGTCGCGGGTCAGCGGAACGGCCTGCTGATCCTTCACCAGTTGCAGCTGGAAGTTGTTCATCAGGCCTGCGCGGAACATGGCCTCCGAGGCCGCCAGGTAGAATTCCCACATGCGCACGAAGCGCCGGTCGTATAGGCGCTCGGCCTCCGTGGCGCGCGACATGAAGCGCCGCCGCCAGGCGCGCAGGGTCTGGGCGTAGTGCAGGCGCAGGATCTCGACGTCGCTGAGCAGCAGGCGGCTCTTCTCGATCACCGGCAGCACCTCCGACAGGGCCGGTATGTAGCCGCCGGGGAATATGTACCTGGATATCCACGCCGAGGTGGCCCCCGGCCCGTCGGCGCGGTTTATGGAGTGGATCAGGGCCACGCCGTCGGGGGTGAGCAGTTCCTCCACCCTGGCGAAGAAGGCGGGGAAGTGATTGACGCCCACGTGCTCGAACATGCCCACCGACACGATACGCTCGAAGCGGCCCTCGATCTCGCGGTAATCGCGCAGCAGGAATTCCACCTGCCCCTCCAGCCCGCGGCGCGCCGCCCGCTCCCTGGCGAAGGCGTGCTGCTCGCGCGAGAGGGTTATGCCGGTGACGCGCGCCCCGCATACTTCGGCGAGGTAAAGGGCCAGCCCGCCCCAGCCGCAGCCGATGTCCAGCACCCTCATGCCCGGCTCGACGAGCAGCTTGGCGGCGATGTGGCGCTTCTTGGCCAGTTGCGCCTCGTGCAGCGGCATGTCGGGGGTTTCGAACAGGGCGCATGAATACTGGCGGTCGCGGTCGAGGAAAAGCTCGTAGAGGCGTCCGT
The DNA here is from genome assembly GCA_964643775.1 of uncultured Rhizobiaceae bacterium. GTDB lineage: Bacteria > Pseudomonadota > Alphaproteobacteria > Rhizobiales > Aestuariivirgaceae > Thermopetrobacter. The sequence continues at coordinate 6,942 of CAZXTT010000002.1, forward strand.
CGAGGTCGTAATGATGGGCCACGTTGCGCCGCGCCCGCCTGCGCGGGTTGAGCTGGCGCAAGCGCCGCGACAGCCGCCGCAGCATGTAGGGAAGGCCGACGCAGGCCGGGCGGCGCCCGTCCCTGATGTTCTCCACCAGCAGCAACAGCAGGTCATGAATGGAGCCGCGCTCCATGACCAGCGCGCCTTCCATGTAGGCCTCGCCAAGGTAGAGATCGGGATCG
>CAZXTT010000003.1:0-5511 GCA_964643775.1 uncultured Rhizobiaceae bacterium
ACGGCGAAGTTCTCGCCCAGCAGGATGTCTATCTCGCCATGCTCGGCGGTGCGCAGGACGGCCCGCACCGGGGCGTTGCCGCCGTCCTTGAGCAACTGCTTCATGCGCCCCAGGGCATCGGCGTTGTCGAGGAATATCTGCAGCCCGGAGGTGATGCGCTCGATGCGCCGCTCCAGGGAATCCACCGAAATGAGGCGCAGCCTCACCTCCTCGCCGTCCACCGAGGCCTCCACCCCGATGACCACCGCGTTGCCCGGCTCCAGCAGGTGGCGGTGCTGGCCCAGCAGCTCGGAGAAGCATACCGCCTCGAACTGCCCCGAGGGGTCGGAGAAACCGACGAAGGCGAACATGTTGCCCGACTTGGCGCGCCTTTCGCGCTTCATGATGACGGTGGCCGCCAGCCGCGCCGCGGACGCGCCCTTGCGCAGCACCTCGTCGACGAAGCGGGCATAGGGCTTCACCCCGATGGGGGCCAGCGCCTCCATGTAGTCGTCCAACGGATGGCCGGAGAGATAAAAGCCCACCGCCGAGTATTCCTCGTCCATCTTCTGCAGCGGCAGCCACTCCTCGGCCTCCGGCAGCGGCAGCTCCTCCCCCTCCTCGCCGCCGCCCATGGCGAACAGCGAGCTTTGCCCCGCCTCGCGGTCGGCCTTGGCGGTATTGGCCGCCTCCAGCATGGCGTCCACCGCCGCCAGCACCTGGGCGCGGTTTTCGTTGATGCAGTCGAAGGCCCCGGCGCGCGCCATGGCCTCGAGGCAGCGGCGGTTTATGACATGCGGATCCACGCGCGCCGCGAAATCGCCCAGCGACCTGAACGGCCCGCCCTCCCGGCGCACCTCCACCAGGTGCTCCACCGCCGCCTGCCCCACGTTCTTCAGCGCCGCGAGGGTATAGACGATCTTGCCGTCCTCCACCTCGAAGGCGGCATGGGTGCGGTTGATGTCCGGCGGCACCACCTCTATCCCCAGCCGCTGCGCCTCGCGCACGAAGAGGCTCAGCTTGTCGGTGTTGCCCATGTCGTAGGTCATCGAGGCGGCGAGGAACTCCACAGGGTGGTTGGCCTTAAGCCACGCCGTCTGCCAGGCGACGATGGCGTAACAGGCGGCGTGTGACTTGTTGAAGCCGTAGGAGGCGAACTTGGCCACCAGGTCGAAGATGTTCTCCGCCTGCCAGCGGTCTATGCCGTTTTCCACCGCGCCATCGACGAACCGCGCCTTCTGCCTGTCCATCTCCTCCTTGATCTTCTTGCCCATGGCGCGGCGCAGCAGGTCGGCCTCTCCGAGGCTGTATCCGGACATCACCTGGGCTATCTGCATCACCTGCTCCTGGTAGACGATGATGCCGTATGTCTCCTTGAGGATGGGCTCCAGCATGGGGTGCGGGTAGTCGGCCTCCTCCTCGCCCTTCTTGACGTTGCAATACTTGGGTATGTTCTCCATCGGCCCGGGGCGGTAGAGGGCGACGATGGCGATTATGTCCTCGATGGTGTCGGCCTCCATGCGCCGCAGCACGTCGCGCATGCCCTGGCTTTCGAGCTGGAAGACGCCGATCGTCTCGCCGGCGGCCAGCATGCGGTAGGTCTTCTCGTCGTCGAAGCCCACCTTGTTTATGTCGAAATCCGCCTCGTGGCGGCGCACGAAGTCCACCGCCTTCTGGATGACGGTCAGCGTCTTCAGGCCGAGGAAGTCGAACTTCACCAGCCCCGCCTGCTCCACCCATTTCATGTTGAACTGGGTCACCGGCAGCGGCGAGCGCGGGTCGCGGTATAGCGGCACCAGCTCGACCAGCGGCCTGTCGCCGATGACCACGCCCGCCGCGTGGGTCGAGGCATGGCGATAGAGCCCCTCCAGCTTCTGGCCGATCTCCAGCAGGCGGGCGACGTTCTCGTCTTCCCTGGCCTCCTCGGCCAGCCGCGGCTCCATTTCCACCGCCTCGGCCAGCGACACGTTCTGCCCCGGCCCCGAGGGAATCATCTTGGACAGCCGGTCGACGTGGCCATAGGACATCTGCAACACCCGCCCGACATCGCGGCACACGGCGCGCGCCTGCAGCTTTCCGAAGGTGATGATCTGGGCGACGTTCTCCTCGCCGTATTTCTCCTGCACGTAGGCGATGACCTCCTCGCGCCTGTCCTGGCAGAAGTCGATGTCGAAGTCGGGCATGGACACGCGCTCGGGGTTGAGGAAGCGCTCGAACAGCAGCTTGAAGCGCAAGGGATCGAGATCGGTGATGGTAAGCGCGTAGGCGACCAGCGACCCGGCCCCCGAGCCGCGCCCCGGCCCCACCGGTATGCCCTGCTCCTTGGCCCACTTGATGAAGTCCGCGACGATGAGGAAATAGCCCGGAAAGCCCATCTTGATGATGACGTCGAGCTCGAACTCGAGGCGCTCGCGGTAGTCATCCTCGCTGTAGCCCCGCCACGGCCCGTGATCGGCCAGCCGCGCCCTGAGCCCCTCGCGCGCCTGCCGGCGCAGCTCTTCCGCCTCGTCCTTCACCTCGCCGCCGGGGGTGGAATAATGGGGCAATATGGGCTTGCGGGTCAGAGGCCGGTAATGGCAGCGGCGGGCGATCTCCACCGTGTTGCTCACCGCCTCCGGCAGGTCGGCGAACAGCGCCGCCATCTCCGCCGGCGACTTGAAGTAATGCTCCGGCGTCAGGCGGCGGCGGTCTTCCGCGTCCACCGTCACCCCCTCGGCTATGCAGATGAGGGCGTCGTGGGCGGCGTGATCCCCGGGGGCCGGGAAATAGGGCTCGTTGGTGGCCACCAGCGGCAGCGAGCGCTCGTAGGCCCATTGCACCAGCTTGCCCTCGGCCAGCTTCTCGCGCTCCATGCCGTGGCGCTGCAGCTCGACATACAGCCGTCCGGGAAAGGCCTTCTCAAGCCCCCGCAGGCGGCGCTCGGCCACTTCCTCCCGGCCATCGGCCAGCGCCACGTTGAGCGCCCCGTCGGGGCCGCCGGTGAGGCATATCAGCCCCTCGTTCCAGCGCTCCACGTCGGCGAAATCCACGTGCGGCTCGCCATCCAGCGCCCCCTCCAGGTAGCCCTTGGAGGACAGGCGCATGAGGTTGCGATAGCCCTCCTCCGAGGCCGCCAGCAGCGCCAGCACCGGCAGGTGATGGTGGTGATGGTCGCGGGCGCCGCCGGGCCCGCCGCCCGCCTCCGCCTCGTCGGCGAAATCCACCCGCAGGGTGCAGCCGATGATCGGCTGTATGCCCGCCCTGGCCAGCGTCTCGGAAATTTCCAGCGCCCCGAACAGGTTGCCCGAATCGGTCACCGCCAGCGCCGGCATCCCGTGCTCGAGCGCCAGCCGCGCCAGGTCGGCCACCCGCAAGGCCCCCTCCGACAGCGAATAGGCGCTGTGCAGCCGCAGGTGAATGAAGGGTGGTGACTTGGCCTCGTTGCTCATGGGCGGCAACATAGCCCAAAGCAGCGCGGCTGCCCACCGCGAGGCCCGCTTTGTGCACCACTTTTGCCCGCCGCCCTCCGGCAGTGGCCCGGCGGCGGCGTTTCTGGCATACTCACGCCACTGATTCGCCGCGCGCCACTGGCGTGCCCGGCGGCCGGGCGGCAAGACCAGCCCTCGCCTGCCGCCCGCGAACGACCGCGAACGCCGGAAGCCTTATGACCAACGACCTGTTTGACAACCTGCCGCCACAGCAGCCTGACAAGCCGGACAGCGGAGCCTCCGCCAATTCCGGTGGCGGCGGCGCGGCGAGGGCCGCACCCAAGGCTCCGGCGGCCGGCAAACCGGCCCCCAGTGCCCCCAAGGCAGCCAGCTCCAGGCCTCCCGCCGCCCCCGGCGGCGAATACACCGCCGCCGACATAGAGGTGCTGGAGGGGCTGGAGCCGGTGCGGCGGCGGCCCGGCATGTACATAGGCGGCACCGACCGGCGCGCCCTGCATCACCTGTTCGCCGAGGTGCTGGACAATTCCATGGACGAGGCGGTGGCCGGCCATGCCTCGCTCATCTCCGTCGAGCTGGAGGCCGACGGCTGGCTCACCGTCACCGACAATGGCCGCGGCATTCCCGTCGATCCGCACCCCAAGTTCCGCGACAAGTCGGCGCTGGAGGTCATCCTCACCACCCTGCACGCCGGCGGCAAGTTCGATTCCAGCGTCTATGAAACCTCCGGCGGCCTGCACGGGGTGGGCGTATCGGTGGTCAACGCCCTCTCCGAGCGCCTCGAGGTGGAGGTGGCGCGCTCCCGCAAGCTCTACCGCCAGGTGTTCGAGCGCGGCAGGCCGGTGACGGCGCTGGAGGAGACGGGCCCCGCCCCCAACCGCCGCGGCACCAGGGTGCGCTTCCGCCCCGACGCCGAAATATTCGGCGACAAGGCGCGCTTCGACCCGGCCACCATCTACCGCATGGCGCGCGCCAAGGCCTACCTGTTCGGCGGCGTGAGGATCCGCTGGAAGTGCGACCCCTCGCTGCTCGACAAGGATTCCCCCGTCCCCCACCAGGCGGAAATCCACTTCCCCAACGGGCTGCAGGACTTCCTGGAAGAAAAACTCTCCGGCAAGACAAGGGTTTGCGAGGAGCTGTTCACTGGCAAGGTGAAGAACACCGGCGGTCACGGGGCGGTGGAATGGGCCATCGGCTGGTTCGCCGGCGACGGCTTCGTCAATTCCTACTGCAACACCGTGCCCACCCCCGAGGGCGGCACCCATGTCGCCGGCCTGCGCATGGCCCTGGTGCGCTCGCTGAAGCAATACGCCGAGATGAGCGGCAACAAGAAGGCCTCGATCCTGACGGCCGACGACGTCCTCACCTCCGCCGGGGTCATGCTGTCGGTATACATCCGCGAGCCGGAATTCGTCGGCCAGACCAAGGACAGGCTGTCCACCCCCGCCGCCTCGCGCATCGTCGACGCCGCCATCCGCGATCATTTCGACCACTGGCTGAGCGGCCACCCGCAGCAGGCCGACAAGCTGCTGGAATGGGTGCTGGAGCGCGCCGACGAGCGGCTGGCGCGGCGCCGGCAAAAGGAAGTCTCGCGCAAGGCCGCCACCCGTAAGCTGCGCCTGCCCGGCAAGCTGGCCGACTGCTCGGCGCGCGACCGCGCCGACACCGAGATATTCATCGTCGAGGGCGATTCCGCCGGCGGCTCCGCCAAGCAGGCGCGCAACCGCGAGACACAGGCCGTGCTGCCCCTGCGCGGCAAGATACTCAACGTGGCCTCCGCCAGCGCCTCCAAGATCGCCGCCAACCAGCAGCTTTCCGACATAATACAGGCCCTTGGCTGCGGCACCGGGCGCAACTACAGCGAGGACGACCTGCGCTACGAGCGCATAATCATCATGACCGACGCCGACGTAGACGGGGCCCACATCGCCAGCCTGCTCATCACCTTCTTCTACCGCCAGATGCCCGGCCTCATCGAGAACGGCCACCTCTACCTGGCCGTGCCGCCGCTATACCGCATCACCCAGGGGGCCAACAGCGCCTATGCCCACGACGACGAACACAAGGAGCGCCTGCTGGCCGAGCAGTTCAACGGCCGCGGCAAGGT
>CAZXTT010000004.1:0-4562 GCA_964643775.1 uncultured Rhizobiaceae bacterium
CACGGCGTCACCTCGCTGCGCGCGCTTGGCGTGGCGGCGACCATGGCCGAGGTGGACGCGGCGCTGAAGCGGGCCTTCGCGCGGGTGTTCGTGGGGTGAATTGCCGCCGCTGCTCCGCCTAACATGAACGGCAGATGAATATTTCCCTCAGGTAAGGTTCAGGGGGGATGTTCTATCAATGCAGGCAGGATGAACCACCGGCCCTGGTATTGCCGCCGTGGCCGGGGAGAGACAAGGAGGGCAGGGTCATGCGCAAGATACTGATGTCCACCCTTGCCGCTGCCGCCATTGCCGTCGCCGGGCTGACCGCGGGCACCGACAAGGCCGAAGCCAAGACACATGTCTACCTGGGCTTCGGGGTGGGGGCGCCATACTGGTATTATCCGCCTTATCCGTACTATTACTATGGCCCGCCGGTCTACTATTACCCGGCTCCCTACTACTACCCGCGCTACCGCGTGAAATGCCGCAAGGTGAAGCGCTGGCGGCGGGTGTGGAACGGCCGCCGCTGGGTCAAGCGCCGCGTCTGGGTGCGCAAGTGCCGCCGCGTGCGCATCAGGTAGCAGGAAATACCAGGAGAGCGGACAGGAAGCATTTCACCGGATAACACAAACTCCCCGCGAGCGGGTCCATTACCCCCCGATCCCCAATGAAGGCGGGTGCCCCCTCCCCGCCAGGACCCGCAACCGTAAAACCCCGCGAGGCCTCCCCTCCCTCGCGGGGTTTTTCTCATCCGCCCCTTTCCCCCTCCGTCATGCCCGGCTCGCTGCGGGCATCCATGCGGACTTGCCGCCGTTTCCGGCGTGGGGAAATACTGGCCTGAGGCGAGAGAGGCGTCCCGCCCTGCGCCGTGGATTACCGGGACAGTGCCCGGTAATGACGGGTAGAAGGAAGCCCCGGAAGAGCAAGGCCCGGTAATGGTGGGGAGGGGGCTTGGCAGGGCAGGGCGGCGCACCGCCCCTTTTACGCGAGGGCGGGTTACTTCGTTGGCCGCACGTGGAAGCCGTCTTGCGCGGGGGGTGTGTCTTCGCTGGTTTCCACCCTTTCCACCCGCGCCGCAGGTGGGCCCTGGTGGGCCAGTTGCAGCATTCTTTCCACTGCTTCCGGCGGGCCGCACAGCAGCGCCTCCACCGTGCCGTCGGCGCGGTTGCGCACCCAGCCGCTCAGGCCGAGCCGCCGCGCCGTCTCCTGCGTCCAGGCGCGATACCACACTCCCTGCACGCGCCCGTGAATGCGCGCGCGGATGCATTTCCTCTCCGGGTCGCTGCTCATGGCCGTCAGCATGAATCAAAATCTCGACAAACTCAACCAGCGCCCTGATTCGACTCGCCAAACATGCTCGACGCGTCATGCATTTATTGGGTCTGGTCCGCCTCGAATTCCATCAACACCTGCTCGGCGCTCACCGTGTCTCCCGCCCTTATGGAAACCCGGCTCACCACCGCCGGGCGCTCGGCGCGCAGGATGTTTTCCATCTTCATCGCCTCGATGACGCACAGCCTGTCGCCGGGAGCCACCTTGTCACCCTCGCCGACCGCCACCGAAAGCACCTTGCCCGGCATCGGGCAGATGAGCAGCCGCGAGGTGTCGGGCGCTTTCCTGACCGGCATCAGGGCCGCCATCCCGGCCTCGAAGGGGCTATACACGCGCATCTCGCGGCTCACCCCGCGGTGGCTCAGCAGGTAGCCGTTGGGCCGCCGCCTCACCTGCATGGTCACGGGCTTGCCGTCCATCTCGCCGCGCCATGCCGCCTCGCCGGGCCGCCACTGCTGGGCCAGCTCCGCCTCCGTGCCATCATCCAGCCGGATGCGCATCTTCCGCCCGTCGCCTTCCACCGTCGCGGCCATCCCCCTGCGCTCGTCCTCCAGCCATGCCACGCGCCGCCGCGGGCCTTCGTCCATGCCGGGCAGCCGCCGCAGGTTCTCCGCGTGATCCATGGCCAGCGCCGCCATGGCCAGCCTTGCCAGGGTTTCCCAGTCGGCCTCCACCCCGGCGAAACCATCGGGGAATTCCTCGTCTATGAAGGCGGTGGAAAGCCGCCCCTCGCGCCAGCGCCGGTTGGCCATGATGGCGGCGAGGAAGGGGATGTTGTGGCCCGGGCCGTCGATGTGGAAGGCGTCCAGCGCATCGGCATGGGCCTCTATCGCCGCCTGCCTGTCCGGCCCCCAGGTGATTAGCTTGGCGATCATCGGGTCGTAATGCATGGAGATTTCGCCGCCCTCGGCCACCCCGCTGTCCACCCGCACCCTGGCGCCGCCGTCCTCGCCCCCGCGCGGCGGCTGGTAGCGCCTGAGGCGTCCGATGGAGGGCAGGAAGCCGCGCAAGGGATCCTCGGCGTATATGCGCGTCTCCACCGCCCAGCCGTCGCGCCTGACATCCTCCTGCGCCACGCCCAGCTCCTCGCCCGCCGCGGCGCGGATCATCAGCTCCACCAGGTCGAGCCCGGTGGTCATCTCCGTCACCGGATGCTCCACCTGCAGCCGCGTGTTCATCTCGAGGAAGTAGAAGCTCCTGTCCTGCCCGCAGACGAATTCCACCGTGCCCGCCGAATCGTATCCCACGGCGCGCGCCAGCGCCACCGCCTGTTCGCCCATGGCGCGGCGCGTCTCCTCGTCGAGCAGCGGCGATGGGGCCTCTTCCACCACCTTCTGATTGCGCCGCTGGATGGAGCATTCGCGCTCGCCCAGCCAGATGATGTTGCCGTGCTTGTCGCCCATCACCTGTATTTCCACGTGGCGCGGATCCTCGATGAACTTCTCCATCAGGATGCGCCCGTCGCCGAAGGAGGACACGGCCTCCGAGCGCGCCGCCTCGAAGCCCTCGCGCACTTCCCCGTCATCGCGGGCGATGCGCATGCCCTTGCCGCCGCCCCCGGCGGAGGCCTTTATCATCACCGGGTAGCCTATGCTTCGCGCCGCCGCGAGGGCCGCCTCCACGTCTTCTATCTCGCCATCGACGCCCGGCACGGTGGACACCCCGGCCTGCGCCGCGCACCGCTTGGAGCGCAGCTTGTCACCCATCACCTCGATGGCCCGCGCGTTGGGGCCGATGAAGGCAATCCCCGCCTCCTCGCAGGCGCGCGCGAAGGCGGCGTTCTCCGACAGGAAGCCATAGCCGGGATGGATGGCCTCGGCCCCGCTTTGCCGCGCCGCCTCGATGATGCGCTCCATGTCCAGGTAGGAGCGCGCCGCCTCCGGCGGGCCTATGCATATTGCCTCGTCGGCCATCGCCACGTGTGGCGCGCCGCGGTCGGCCTCGGAATAGACCGCTACCGTCCCGATGCCCATGCGCCCCGCCGTCCTCATGACGCGGCAGGCGATCTCCCCCCGGTTGGCGATCAGTATCTTGCCGAACATGCAACAGGCCCTCCTTTATCACCACCGTTATTAAGGGAGAGGGAAGGGCCCGGCAAACCCTGCGAAAGGGTAATGCCCGTGAGCCTGACCTGCCGCAGACCTACCGCAGGCGGTATGCCGCATGGCAGGCTATGCAACTGTCGGTCAACACCTTGAGCGCGCCAAAGGTCTTGCGCATGGCCTCGCGCCCCGGGGCCATCTCGGCATCCCTTGCCACGATGACGAATTGCGAGGCCGCCTTGTGCATGCCGGTGCCGATGGCCTGCATCCCCTTGGGCATGAACTGCGCCATGTGCTCCGCGCCATGTTTCCCCAGCGACGACATGCCAAGCCGCTGTTCGGCAATGTCGGCCGCCTTGTCCACCTTGCCCGCCGCCAGCGCGCCGAATATCTCGTTGAGCGCCCGCAGGTGATCGCGCATGTTGCCCATCATGTGTTCCTGCATCATCGGCGGAAGCTTCACCAACTGGCGCGTGTCTTCCGCCGCCCGGGCCTGCCAACCGGCTGTCATTGCCATCATTGCCACGGCCGCGATGGCCGCCATCATCGTTCTTTTCATCTTTGTTCCCCGTGTTGATCGCGATGAAGTTACGGGCAACAGGCTAGCCTTGCGAGCGGCAATCACCTATGACCGTTGTCATACGGAAAGGTGAAACCATGTTCATGCAAGCCATTGCCGAAAAGCTGAAAGGACAGGTGCGCGAAGTGCGCCTGCGTCCGGGCGAGGTCTTGTTTCGCCAAGGTGACGAGGCGCGCGGCATGCTGCTGCTCAAGTCGGGCGCGGTGCGGTTGCTTCGGCACACGGCGGATGGTCACGAGGTCACCCTGCATTCGGTCATGCCGGGCGAGAGCTTTGCCGAGGCTTCGCTGTTTTCCGATGTCTATCACTGCTCCTGCATCAGCCAGCGGGACAGCATGGTGGAGATTCTTCCCAGGCAGGCCGTGTTGCGCCTGCTGCGCGAGGATGCGGATGCCGCCATGCTTCTGGCCGCCGGGCTGGCGGAGCAGGTGCGGAACCTGCGTGCCCAGGCCGAGCTGCGCGGCATTCATGGCTCCACGAAGCGCCTTTTGGCCGCCCTGCGCCTGCATGCCGATGAAAGCGGCCAGGTGCGCTTGCGCGGCTCGCTGAAAACGCTGGCCGGTGAGCTTGGCATGGCCCATGAAACCATCTACCGCGCCCTGGCCACCCTCGAGACATCAGGCCAT
>CAZXTT010000005.1:0-3764 GCA_964643775.1 uncultured Rhizobiaceae bacterium
CACGCCGGCGGCCACGCCCATGTCTATGAGCTCGCCGGTGCGCGAGATGCCCTCGCCATACATGATGTCGAACTCCACCTGGCGGAAGGGCGGGGCGACCTTGTTCTTGACCACCTTGACGCGGGTATGGTTGCCGATCACCTCGTCGCGGTTCTTGATGGCGCCGATGCGGCGGATGTCGAGGCGCACCGAGGCGTAGAACTTCAGGGCGTTGCCGCCGGTGGTGGTTTCCGGGCTGCCGAACATGACGCCGATCTTGTGGCGGATCTGGTTGATGAAGATGACCATGCAGTTCGACCTGGAGATGGAGGCGGTGAGCTTGCGCAGCGCCTGGCTCATCAGGCGCGCCTGCAGGCCGGGCAGGGAATCGCCCATTTCGCCTTCCAGCTCGGCCTTGGGGGTAAGGGCGGCGACGGAGTCTATGACCAGCACGTCGATGGCCCCGGAACGCACCAGGGTGTCGGCGATCTCCAGCGCCTGCTCGCCGGTGTCCGGCTGGGATATGAGCAGCTCGTCTATGTCCACGCCGAGCTTCTGGGCATAGACGGGATCAAGCGCGTGTTCGGCGTCGACGAAGGCGCATATGCCGCCCTTCTTCTGGGCCTCGGCCACGGTGTGCAGGGCAAGCGTCGTCTTGCCCGAAGATTCGGGGCCGAATATCTCGATCACCCGCCCCTTGGGCAGGCCGCCTATGCCAAGGGCGATGTCGAGGGCCAGCGAGCCGGTGGGGATGGCCTCCACCTCGATGGCGCTGTTCTGGCCCAGTTTCATGACCGAGCCCTTGCCGAAGGCGCGGTCGATCTGTGACAGGGCGGCGGCGAGGGCTTTTTGCTTGTCCATGGATGAGTTCTCGACCAGTTTCAGTTTCGCTTGTGACATATGCCCAAATCTCCCGTTTCCGCAAGTCCACATTTGCGTTCTCTTGTATTCGCATAATGTTCTATTTGCGTTCCGTTGGCAAGAGGTTTTTTGACTGCCGGCTCATGGGCTTGAAAAGACATAAAAAATGCCCGCCTGAAGAGGCGGGCGAAGTGAGCGGGGAATGGAAACCAGGAGACGGAGGAAGGAGAGAGAATGAGGTGGCCGGGTGCATACTCGTTAGGGGCCTGGTTGATTTAAGCCGCCTGATGGGGAGAGAGGCGCATGCACCCGGCCGGGGAGGAGGCCGTCAGCGGGAATTACGACGGCCTCCTGTCTCGGTTGCCTGATTGTCAACTGGCTCCGCTGGAGACAGCGACGTTGCGGGAAGTCCATGTCCTGCGCAGGCTGGCGGCCAGCGCCTTGACGGGCATGTCGCTGACGGCCTCGCTGCCGTAGGGATCCAGCCCCATGGAGGCATAGACGTTGGCTATGGCGTTTTGCAGTTCGGCGTAGGCCACGTCGTAGCGGGCGGCGGCCAGTATGGTGTTCATCTGTTCGCGCACCAGGGTCTGCTCGCCGGCGGCATCGGTGGCGGCAGCCGCCGAGACCTGGCGCAGGATGCGCCGCTGCACGCCGTAATACTGGCCGGTGGCGTCCAGGATGTGCTTCTGCCACGAGTAGCGGGCGCGCGATACGTAGACCTGGGTCATGACCGCCATGGTGAGGGCCTGGGCCTGGGCGTCGAGCAGCCTCTCCCTGGCTTCCACCTGGCGCTGGCGGGCCGGATAGCGGAACAGGCGCATCAGGTTCCAGCTCGCCTTGGCGCCCCAGGTGACCCAGTTGTTGTTATACAGCAGGTCGTTGGCGTCGACGTTGAGGGCCGTGTAGACGGTGGCGCCGGGAAGCAGCTCGAGCAGGGCGGCCCTGGCCTCCTTCTCGTTGATGCGCTTCTTGTAGGCGGCCTCGCGCAGCTCCGGGCGGTTCTGCAGGGCAATGGAGATCATGCGCTCCATGTTCATGTCCAGCCGCAGGCCGGTGGGGCGGCGCCTGGGCAGGGCCAGGGTGAAACTGGTGCCCGGGGCGACGTTCATCAGCGCCGCCAGCTGCATCTTGGCGGTCTTCAGTTCGCGGCGCAGCTCATGAAGCTGCTTCTTTATGTTGATCAGCTCACGCTCGTAGGTGAGAGCGGTGAGGGGGGAGGTCTGGCCGCTGCTGGCGAGATGGCGCGAATTGGCCAGGGCGCGGCGCACGCGGCGCTCCAGCCGGCTCATGGCGGAAGCCAGGCGCTGCTCGGAGGCGGCGCGCCAGAAGGCGCTGCGCACATCCTCGATGATGCGGTTTATGACCTTGCGCTTGCGCTCGCTGGCGATCAGCACCTTGTCGGCGGCCTGACGGGCACGCACGTAGGAGAGGCCGAAGTCGAGGATGTTCCACGAGAAGGTCAGGTCGGCCGACAGCGAGGTGCGCTCCGAGGAACGCGACGGCTGCAGCGACTGGATGCCGGTGAGCAGCGAAACGGAGCTGCCGCCGGGCTGGTTGGAGCGGCGGCTCCAGCCGGCGTTGGCCACCGCCTTGGGCAGCATGTCCCAGCTCTTCAGCTCGGCGTCGCCCATGGCCAGCGCCTCGTTCATCTGCTCGACGCGGAAGTCGAGATTGTATTTCAGGGCGCGCGCCATTGCCTCGTACATGTCCACCGGGCCTTTTATGGGCTCCTGGGCAGAGGCAATGGCTTGCAGGTTGGCGTCGGTGAACGCGCCCATCTCATCGCCGGTAATGGCTTCCGGCTTTACCGCGCAGCCGGAAATCACGACGGCCGTAACCACGGAGGCCAGTATCTTGGTTTTCATTTCCCCGTCACCCCTCAATTAAAGCGAGAAACGTTTTTATTGGCTCGTATAGGTAGTGGCGCATGACAAAAAAACACGTTCGTGCTGTCTGTCGTGGCCTGAAACTGATCCGGCCCACGGGTCATGTCCGTGCCGTGACTGCCCTTGCCGGTTCGGTCATGAAACCGCGGGTCGAATCAGCATCATGATTGCTATCATGACTTGCATTTATTAATCAATATATAATGCAGGTTGTGAAATTTTCTCGTGCATTTGCTGACATGGGGAGGCTGGCTGGCATGGCGATTTGCGGCGTGATATTCCCGCCACCGCCAAGGTGTTGTAATAAAATGATTATTCATGACAGGCGAAAACCGTGGCGGCCCTTGGGAAAGGGCCGCCACGGGATATTATAAAGGTCATCGGCTGGGGAAAAGCAGTTGAAAAAGGCTCTGCAATCAGTTCGCGAGGGGAGCTCGGAGGCCATTTCGTCCGTGTGTTCGCCAGAGTGTTCGCCCGTGCGCGCAGGCCGTGAAGCGATGTGATTCGTGGCGTTGGCGGTGGGGATTATTCATCATTATAGAACTTGCCAACGGCGAAGTATCTTATGTGGCCTGCCTGTTTGCCGCCCTGGGTGCCGGCGGCAATGACGGCAATGGAGCGCAGATTTCCATCCGGTTGAAAGATGGAAACCTGCTTTATGCCGTAGGACACCGGGCAGCCGCGCTTTTTTGGTATCCTCTTGTCGCGGTGAAGCTCCGTCTTGCCGTCCGCCGATTCCATGGTCAGGATCAGGCCCTTCGTCTCGATGCCCTTGCAATGATCGGCTTTCAGGGGGAATTCCCCGACGGATACGATGGCGAACAGGCCGGGGGCGGAGACGCGCAGGGCCTTGGGCGGCTTGTCATCGGGGGGCGTGATGTGCTTGCCGCGCGGCACCAGGGTGAGGAAGCGCAGCACGCGCTTGGCGTCGTGATAGACGCCGCGGCGGGCGTGTTCAATGGCTCCCTCGAGGGTCACTCCCTCGGGTATCTTCTCCTTGACGTCATAGACGAAGGGCGAGCGCTCTATCTCGTC
>CAZXTT010000006.1:0-17312 GCA_964643775.1 uncultured Rhizobiaceae bacterium
GGATCAGGCCACTTTCGGATCCAGCTCGCCGGCGGCGTAGCGCTTGGCCATTTCCGACATGGGGATGGGCTTGATCTTGCTGGCGTTGCCGGCCGCGCCGAAGGCCTCGTAGCGGTCCTTGCACACCTGCTTCATGGCCTCCATGGCGGGCTTGAGGAACTTGCGCAGGTCAAACTCGGCCGGCTGTTCCTTGGCCACCTTGCGGAACTGGCCGGTGGCGGCCAGGCGCAGGTCGGTGTCGATGTTGACCTTGCGCACGCCCATCTTGATGGAGCGCACCAGCTCTTCCACCGGCACGCCGTAGGTCTCCGGGATGGCCCCGCCATAGTCGTTGATCAGCTTGATCAGCTCCTGCGGCACCGAGGAGGAACCGTGCATGACTATGTGGGTGTTGGGGATCTTGGCGTGGATCTCGGCGATACGGTCGATGGCCAGGATGTCGCCGGTCGGCGGGCGGGTGAACTTGTAGGCGCCGTGCGAGGTGCCGACCGCCACGGCCAGCGCGTCCACCTTGGTCCTGGCGACGAAGTCGGCGGCCTCGTCGGGGTCGGTGAGCAGCTTGTCCTTGGACAGCTCGCCCTCGAAGCCATGGCCGTCCTCGGCCTCGCCCTTGCCGGTTTCCAGCGAGCCGAGGCAACCCAGCTCGCCCTCCACGGAAACGCCGATCATGTGGGCCATGTCGGCGACCTTGGAGGTCACCTCCACGTTGTATTCATAGGAAGACGGCGTCTTGGCGTCTTCCTCCAGCGAGCCGTCCATCATCACCGAGGTGAAGCCATACTGCATGGCCGACAGGCAGGTGGCCGGGCCGTTGCCGTGATCCTGGTGCATGACTATGGGAATGTCGGGATACATTTCCACCAGCGCCTGGATCATGTTGCGCAGCATGATGTCATGGGCATAGGCGCGCGCCCCGCGCGAGGCTTGCAGGATGACCGGCGAGTCCGTCTCGGCGGCCGCCTCCATGATGGCGATGCCCTGCTCCATGTTGTTGATGTTGAAGGCCGGAAGGCCATAGTCGTTCTCGGCCGCGTGATCGAGCAGCTGGCGAAGGGTTACGAGTGCCATTTGGAAACCTCCAGTTTTCCTGTTGCGCTCCCGGAAAAGAGCCGACTGCCCTTTTCCGGGAGGTATATTCAAGTGTTGTCAGGCGTCGGATTGCTTCAGGGCCGCCACGCCGGGCAGCTCCTTGCCCTCCAGCCATTCGAGAAAGGCCCCGCCGGCGGTGGAGACATAGGTGAAGTCCCCGGTGACGCCGGCGGCGTTGAGCGCCGCCACGGTGTCGCCGCCACCGGCCACGGTGACCAGCTTGCCGGCCTTGGTGAGGGCGGCCGCGGCGCGGGCGATCTCCACCGTGCCGGTGTCGAAGGGCTCGATCTCGAAAGCGCCCAGCGGGCCGTTCCACAGCAGCGTCTTCAGGTCCTGAAGGCGCATCTTGAGGTCGGCTATGGACTGCGGCCCGACATCGAGGATCATGGAGTCGGAGGGAACGCCGTCGAGAGCGCAGACTTCCGCCTCGGCCCCGGCCTTGAACTCCTTGGCGCAGGTGGCGTCGGAGGGCAGCACGATCTCGCAGTTGTTCTCCCGCGCCTTGTCCATGACGGCCCTGGCGGTATCGACGAAATCGGGCTCGGCCAGCGACTTGCCGACATCATGGCCCAGCGCCAGCAGGAAGGTGTTGGCCATGCCGCCGCCGACGATGATCTGGTCCATGCGCGCCATGAGGTTTTCCAGCACCGGGATCTTGGTCGACACCTTGGCCCCGCCGACCAGCGCCGCGGTGGGCCGCTGCGGATCGTCGAGGGCGGCCGAGAGCGCCTCCAGCTCCTTCATCAGGCTCAGGCCCGCGTAGGAAGGCAGGAATTTGGTGATCCCGTAGGTGGAGGCGTGGGCGCGGTGCGACACCGAGAAGGCGTCGTTGACGTAGAGATCGCCGAGCACGGCGAGACGGCGGGCGAAATTCTCGTCGTTTTCCGTCTCGCCGGGATGGAAGCGCAGGTTCTCGAGCATGAGCACCTCGCCGTCGGAGAGGGCCCAGACGGCCTTCTCGGCCAGCTCACCGACACAATCGGAGGCGAACTTGACCTCGCGCCCCAGCACCTTGGCCAGCGCATCGGCCACCGGAGCGAGCGAGAACTTCTTGTCCCGCTGCCCCTTGGGGCGGCCGAAATGCGACAGGATCACCACCTTGGCCCCGCGCTCCACCAGGTCGGTGACGGTGGGAGCGAAACGCTCGATGCGGGTGGCGTCGGTGACCCGGCCATCCTCCATGGGCACGTTGAGGTCGGCGCGGACGAGAACGGTCTTGCCGCTCACGTCCGCATCCGCGATGGATTTGACCCCTTCGATGCTGCTCATGACATCACCTTGCCCATGGCCACGGCGGTGTCGTTCATGCGGTTGGAGAAGCCCCACTCGTTGTCATACCAGGTGAGGATGCGCACCATGCGGCCGTCCATGACCTTGGTCTGGTCGAGGGCGAAGATCGACGAGCGGCTGTCGTGGTTGAAGTCGATGGACACGTTGGGCTGGTCGGTGTAGCCCAGCACGCCCTTCATGGGGCCCTCGGCGGAGGCGACGATGGCCTCGTTGACCTCTTCCACGGAGGTGTCGCGCTCGGCGATGAACACCAGGTCGACCACCGACACGTTGGGCGTCGGCACGCGGATGGCCACGCCGTCGAGCTTGCCGTTGAGCTCCGGCAGCACCAGGCCGACGGCCTTGGCGGCGCCGGTGGAGGTGGGGATCTGCGACAGGGCCGCGGCGCGGGCGCGGTAGAGGTCCTTGTGCATGGTGTCCAGGGTCGGCTGGTCACCGGTGTAGGAGTGGATGGTGGTCATGAAGCCCTTCTCGATGCCGATGGCGTCGTTGAGGGTCTTGGCCACCGGGGACAGGCAGTTGGTGGTGCAGGAGGCGTTGGAAACCACAATGTGATCGCCGGTCAGCTTGTCGTGGTTGACGCCATAGACCACCGTCAGGTCGGCGTTCGGGGCGGGCGCGGAAACCAGCACGCGCTTGGCGCCGGCGTCGAGGTGCAGGGCGGCCTTGTCGCGGGCGCGGAAGATGCCGGTGCATTCCATGGCCACGTCGACGTCAAGCTCGCCCCAGGGCAGCTTGGCCGGGTCGCGCTCGGCGGTCACCCTGATCTCGCCCATGCCCTCGACGATGATGGAATCGTCGGTGGTCTCCACCTTGGCCGGGAAGCGGCCATGGACGGAGTCGAAGCGCAGCAGGTGGGCGTTGGTCTCCACCGGGCCGAGGTCGTTGATGCCGACCACGGTGATGTCGTCGCGGCCGGACTCGACGATGGCGCGCAGAACGTTGCGCCCGATGCGCCCGAAACCGTTGATCGCTACTTTCAAAGCCATGATGTCTGTTCCTCTCTCGTTGGTCGTGTTGGTGGTGTTGATGTAGTCAGTGTTATTTTCGGGTTGTCAAGATGCCGTCAGGCCTTGCCGGCCAGCTCGCGGGCGGCCGAGGCCACCGCGTCGGCGGTGATGCCGAAGCTCTCGTAGAGCTGCGGGGCGGGGGCGGAAGCGCCGAAGCCCTGCATGCCGATGAAGCGGCCGTTGTCGCCGATCCACTTGTGCCAGCCCTGCTCGATGGCCGCCTCGACGGCGACCCGCGGGGCATCGCCCAGGACGGAAGAGCGGTAATCTTCCGGCTGCTCCTCGAACAGCTCCCAGCAGGGCATGGAGACAACCGCCGCCTGGATGCCGTCGGCGGCCAGCTTGTCGGCGGCCTCCATGGCCAGCGACACCTCCGAGCCGGTGGCCAGCAGCGTCACGTCGCGCCCGCCGTCGGTCTCGCGCAGCACGTAGGCTCCCCTGGCCACCATGTTCTCGTCGGTGTGTTCGGTGCGCAGCGTCGGCAGACCCTGGCGCGACAGGGCCAGCGCCGTGGGGGCGCTTTCGGACTGCAACGCCACCGCCCAGGCTTCCGCCGTTTCCACCGCGTCGGCGGGGCGAATCATCCGCATGTTGGGAATGGCGCGCAGCGAGGCCACGATCTCCACCGGCTGGTGGGTCGGGCCGTCCTCGCCGACGCCGATGGAATCATGGGTGAAGACATAGGTCACCGGCAGGCCCATGAGCGCCGCCAGGCGGATGGCGCCGCGCATGTAGTCGGAGAAGATGAGGAAGGTGGCGCCGTAGTTGACGAAGCCGCCGTGCAGGGCGATGCCGTTCATGGCGCAGCCCATGCCGAACTCGCGGATGCCGTAATGCAGGTAGCGTCCCGAGTAGTCGCCGGGCTTGACCGATTCCATGCCCTTGACGATGGTCAGGTTGGAATGGGTCAGGTCGGCGGAGCCGCCAATGATGTTGTCCTGGGCCGGGATGATGACCTCGAGAGACTTCTGCGAGGCCTGGCGGGTGGCCAAGGTCGGCTTCTCCTCGGCCAGCTTCTTCTTGAAGCCGTTGATGGCGGCCAGGGTCTGTTCGGAGACCTTGCTGGCCAGGTCGGCCTCGAACTGCTCCTTTTTCGGCGAGGCGGCCAGGCGCTCCTCCCAGGCCTTGCGGGCTTCCGCGCCGCGGCTGCCGTAGGCGCGCCAGGCGTCGAGGATTTCCTGCGGGATCTCGAAGGGCGCGTGCGGCCAGCCGAGCTTTTCGCGGGCGGCGGCTATCTCGTCATCGCCGAGCGGCGCGCCGTGGGTGGATTCGGAGCCCTGCTTGTTGGGCGCGCCATAGCCGATGATGGTCTTGCAGGCGATGAAGGTCGGCTGGTCGCTCTCGCGGGCCGCCGACAGGGCGGCATCTATCTGGTCGGCGTCGTGGCCATCGACCTCGATGGTGTCCCAGCCGGCCGCCTGGAAGCGGGCTATCTGGTCCATGGAGGTGGCCACCGAGGTGCTGCCGTCGATGGTGATGGAATTGTCGTCCCACAGCACCACCAGCTTGTTGAGCTTGAGGTGGCCGGCGAGGTCTATGGCCTCGTGGGAGACGCCCTCCATCAGGCAGCCGTCACCGGCGATCACCCAGGTGTAGTGATCCACCAGATCGTCGCCGTAGCGGGCGTTCATCATGCGCTCGGCCAGCGCCATGCCGACCGCCGTGGCCAGCCCGGAGCCGAGCGGGCCGGTGGTTACCTCGACGCCCTTCAGGTGGCCGTATTCGGGGTGGCCGGCCATCTTCGAGCCGAGCTGGCGGAAGTTCTTTATCTCGTCGATGGTGGCTTCCTCGAAGCCGGTGAGATAAAGCAGCGAATAGAGCAGCATGGAGCCGTGACCGGCGGACAGCACGAAGCGGTCGCGATCGGCCCAGTCGGGGGCGGATGCGTCGAACTTCATGTGCTGGGTCCACAGGACGGCGGCCACGTCGGCCATGCCCATGGGCATTCCGGGGTGGCCGGAGTTGGCCTTCTGGATGGCGTCCATGGACAGGAAGCGGATGGCGTTGGCCATGTCCTGGCAGGAAATGTCGTTGCTCATTGGTGTCTCCTCGGGAAGAAGTGAAATCGGATCAGAAGGCGCGGCGCCTCATCTCGACAAGGCGGTTTATCATCGGGGTGAGGATCAGCTGCATGGCCAGATCCATCATGTCGCCGGGCACCACGATGGTGTTGGCGCGGGTCATGAAGCTGTCGTGGATCATCGACAGCAGGTAGGAGAAGTCGATACCGTGCGGATCCTTGAAGCGGATGACCACCATGGATTCACCGGCGGTGGGGATCCAGCGGGCGACGAAGGGGTTGGAGGTATCGACGGTGGGCACGCGCTGGAAGTTGATGTCGGTCTCGGAGAACTGCGGGCAGATGTAATGCACGTAGTCGTGCATGCGGCGCAGGATGGTGTCGGTAACCGCCTCGGTGGAATAGCCGCGCGCCGTGCGGTCGCGGTGGATCTTCTGGATCCATTCGAGGTTGATGACCGGCACCACGCCGACCTTGAGATCGGCATACTGGGCGACGTTGACATCATCGGTGACGACGGCCCCGTGCAGGCCCTCGTAGAGCATCACCTCGGAAGCCTCCGGGGGGTATTCCTCCCACTCGGTGAACTTGCCCGGCTCGACGCCGTATTTCGCCGCCTCCTCGTCGTCATGGACGTAATGGCGGGTGCGCAGGGTGCCGGTTTCGCCATAGGTGCGGAAGGCCTCCTCCAGCTCCTTGAGCAGGTTGGCCTCGGGGCCGAAGTGGGAGAAGTGCAGGTTGCCTTCTTCCTCGGCCTTCTTCATGGCCTCCTTCATGGCCATGCGGTCATAGCGGTGGAAGGCGTCGCCCTCGATCATCACCGACTTTATGTTCTCGCGGCGGAATATCTGCTCGAAGGTGTGCTTGACGGTGGAGGTGCCAGCCCCGGAGGAACCGGTGACCGAGATGATGGGATGCTTGACCGACATCGGGTGAAACTCCTGAAATCCTGAAAGATAGCCTGCTTGATAGCGTTGATTCGTCCTTGGCCGTTGCTGCCTGTTTGCGGCCCCGCCTAGCGGAACAGCCCGCGATGGGAGAACAGCGGCGAGCGCATGCCGCCCATGGGCAGGTCGTAGTAGCGGCGCACCCGCTCGACTTCCGACGGGGTGCCGAAGATCAGCGGGGCGCGCTGATCCATGCGCTCGGCCGCCTGGTCGAGAAGGCGGACGCGGCCGTCGGTGGCCATGCCGCCGGCCTGCTCGATGACGAAGGCCACGGGGTTGACATGGAAGATGCGCTTGAGCCGCCCTTCCAGGTGTCCGGGGCGGTTGTCATTGGGATAGAGGAAAATGCCGCCGCGATTGAGGATGCGCGAGGTTTCCGCCGCCAGCGAGGCGGCCCAGCGCATGCTGTAATCGACCTCGCGCGGCCCTTCCGCGCCGTCGATGAGATCATCCATGAAGGCGCGGATGGCGGGGTCCCAATAGCGGTAGTTGGAGGCGTTGGTGGCGTATTCGCGCTCGTATTTCTCCGGCAGCTCCTTGGCCTCGGCGACCAGGTGGAAGACGCCCGTCTCGGGATCCATGGTGGCGATCTGGGTGCCCTTGCCGAAGGTCATGGCCATGGCGGTGCGCGGGCCGTAGATGAAGTAGCCGGCCGCCACCTGCTCGCGGCCCGGACGCAGGAAGGCATCCTCGCCGGAGCCGGGCATGAAGGAGAAGAAGGAGCCCACCGGGGTGTTGGCGTCTATGTTGGTGGAGCCGTTGAGGGAATCGATGGCCAGGCAGACATCGCCGCCGGCCACTCCCTCGAAGAAGCCGCCCTTCTCGCGCGCCACGCAGGCCAGCGGAGCACCGGCGAGCGCCGAGGAGAAGAGCTCGGAGGCCTTGTTGTCGAAATAGTTGAACAGCTCGCGCCAGGGGATGCCGCTGGCATCCTCGTTGAGCGGGCCGCGCGCCACCATGCGTGAAACGTCACGCGCCGCCGTGGCCATCCTGCCGATGGCGTCGGCCACCGTCTGCAACATGGCGTCATCACCCGCCTGCTCGCGCAGCCAGGTGGTCAATTCCGGATAAGAACTCATGTTCCCCTGTATGACTCCCTCAAAAAACCCTGCTTGACTTCACGGCCGCCTGCTTGCGGCTTTCTGCTTCCCTGTTACCTGTCCGGTATTTTTCCGGTCTTTTTTATTTTTGGCCCTTTACCGGCCTGCCGCCTCTTTCGGCTTTTTGTCTTTATTCACGCGTCCCCGGTTTGTCCGCCATGGGGCAAAATGCCCCGCCCGCGGCACTGACGCAATCGCCATCCGGTTTTTCAGACTTTCAAGCTCCGGCGGCATGGCATCAGGCCATCAGGGCGCGCCTCCATCGCCTGGACAAGTGACGCAAGGCCACCCTGTTCCTGCCCGGACGCGAGGTGAAGATGGCGGAACTGGAAAATAAAGTAAATTTGAATTATCTTGCCTTTCGATTCAGAAAAACTAACGGTGACGCCATGTCCATGAAAAACATCACCCTGAAACAGTTGCGCGCCCTGCAGGCGGTGGTGTCGGCCGGGTCGGTGGCCGGGGCGGCGCAAAGGCTGCACGTGACGCCGCCCGCGGTATCGCTGCAACTGAAGACGCTGGAGGAAAACGTCGGCATGTCGCTGATAGAGCGTTCGCCGGACGGGTTGCGCCCGACCCAGGCCGGGGGCGTGCTGCTGGATGCGATCCGCCAGATCGAGGGGGTGTTCAAGGACAGCTCGCTGCTGCTGGAGGAGATGAAGGGCATGGCCAGCGGCTCGGCGCGGGTGGGGGTGGTATCGACGGCCAAGTATTTCGCCCCGCGGGCGCTGGCGGCATTCGCGCGCACCCACCCGGAGATCGACATGCGGCTGCAGGTGGGCAACCGCATGGACACCATGCAGGCGCTGGAGAACTACGACCTGGACTTCGCCATAATGGGCCGCCCACCCAATCACTTCGAGGTCGAGCGCTCGATCATCGGCCCGCATCCGCATATCGTCATATGCCCGCCCGATCATCCGCTGACGGGGCGCCGCGACCTGCGCCCGGCCGACCTGGCGCACGAGACGTTCCTGATGCGAGAGAAGGGCTCAGGCACCCGCGCCCTAACCGAGAAACTGATCGCCAAGCTGGACATAGAGCCGCGCATCGGGATGGAGATCGGCTCCAACGAAACCATCAAGCAGGCGGTCATGGCCGGCCTCGGCATAGCCCTGATCTCGGCCCACACCACCGCCTGGGAGCTGCGCGAGGGGCGGCTGGGGGTCATTCACGCGCCGGGGCTGCCCATCGAGCGCCAGTGGTATGTGGTGCGGCGCAAGGAAAAGCGCATGATGCCGGCGGCGGAGGCGCTGTGGGAATTCATGGCCGCCCAGGGGGCCGGCTTCCTGCCGCGCATGGACGAACTGCTGAAATAGCCGCTTCAGGAACCCGCCGCGGCGACACTGCCGGAGGCCAGCAGCGTCTCCCTGCCCTGGCGCGGGTGACGCGGGATGAGCAGGGCCAGCAGCAGCGAGACGACGGCTATCGCCGCCCCCATGAGGAAAACGGCGGAAGGGCTCTTCAGCCAGACGAGGCCGAAGGCGGCCGGTATGATGACGGCGGCTATGTGGTTGATGGAGAAGGCCACCCCGGCGGTGGGCGCTATGTCGCGCGGGTCGGCTATCTTCTGGAAATAGGTCTTGAGCGCGATGGCCCAGGAAAACAGCGCGTGATCGGCGACATAGAGAAAGGCGGCGATCCACGGGTTTTCCACCAGCGCGTAGGCGGCGAAGACGGCGATCAGGCCGCTGTATTCGATTAGCAGGGCGCGCCGCTCGCCCAGCCTGCCGACCAGCGCCCCCACCTTGGGCATGAGCCACACGTTGAGCAGGGCGTTGATGAAGAAAAGCGCCGCTATGCCGGACACGGAATAGTGAAACTTCTCGACCATCAGAAAACCGGCGAAGACGATGAATATCTGGCGGCGCGCCCCGGCCAGCAGGGTGAGCAGGTAATAGAGCCAGTAGCGGCGACGCAGGAAAAGGTGCGTATGCTGGGTGACCTCGGCCTCGAAGCGCGGGAAGGCCAGCCACAGGTAGAGGACCATGGCCACGGTGACGCCCCCGCCCAGCAGGTAGACGGTGATGAAATCCAGCCGCAGGGTTTTCCACAGGATGAACAGGGCCACGTAGGTGATTATGGAAGCCGCCGAGGCGGCCCCCATGATGCGCCCCATGCTGGCCGGGGCCTCTTCCTTGTCCAGCCATTGCAGGGACAGCGACTGGTTCATGGTCTCGTAATAGTGAAAGCCGAAGCTCATCAGCATGGTGGCGGCGTAAAGGCCGTATTCGAAGGGCAGGAAGCCGGTGATGGCGGCCCCTGCCCCCATGAGCAGCAGCGAGACGAGGGCGAAGTTCTGCTCGCGGATGATCAGCAGCCAGGCGGTGGCGGTGAAGGCCAGCAGGCCGGGGACCTCGCGCAGCGACTGGAGAATGCCGATCTCGCGGCCGGTGAAGGCGGCGCGCTCGACGGCGAAATTGTTGAGCAGGGTGTTCCACACGGCGAAGGCCACGGCGTTGGCCACCGCCATGAGCATGAGGAACATGAGCGGCGAGCGCCAGCCGTTGCTGTCGGAAATCCTGATGGTGCGGCGGGCCATTGGAAATGCTCCATGAATGCAAGCGGTGAGACAGCGCCCCTTGGGGAAGCGCATCCTGGGGATATGTCAGGCCCCCGCCCCGTAAGCGCCGAAGAGGGCCGCCGGGATCGAGGCGATGATGAACAGCCACAGGGCCCAGCGCGGCAGAACCGGACGGCGCAGCTCAAGATAGAGCGAAAAGGCCAGCACCAGAAGGGCCATGATGGCGCTGTTCAGGTAGGCCCCGGAATGGGCCATGCGGGCGGTTACATAGCCCGCCAGCACGTTGATGAGCAGCGAGATGACGACAATGCCGAACATGAAATGGGTATCGGAGATGTTCTCCAGGTAGTAGCGGGCGAATTCCTCCTCGTCCATGCCGGGAGCATCGACATCGTCACCGGCGGCGATGGAAATGCCGGTAATCACCGCCAGCAGCGTGCCGACGATGAAACTAAGCCCGATGCCCACCGCCAGCCCCCATGCTATGGCGGGAATATCAACCGATGACATGTCCATGTTCATGAGGCATGGATAGCGGCATGGAGGCGGCCCGGCAAGGAGGCAATGCGGGGAATGGCGTGACTTGGCCCGCTCCGCTACGGCAGGGCGGAGAAATGTCCCTTCAGCCGGCCACGGAGCCGAGGCCCAGCTTGCGGCGCAGCTTTTCCGGGGCCTTCTGGTAAAGCCTGCGCAGCAGCGGGCGCAGGTGGCGCAGGTAGGTTTCGCCTATCAGCTTTCCGGCCGGGGTCATGGGGCGGTAATAGTCGCGCACCGGCTCGACGGCCGAGCTCCAGGTCTTCTTGTGGGGGGCGGCGGGCACCAGCAGGTCGAATACCCTCATGCCGTCCTTCAGGGCCTGTTTCTGCGACATGTCCATGTGCAGGCGGCCGGGGGAGAAGTCGGTTAGCTCGCGGTCATGGGCGGTGACGTAGCCATAATGGCGGCCACGGAAGCGAAAGCCCAGCTCCCACGAAACGGGGCGGCCAGCGGCCTGCATGCGGGAGATGACCAGCCGCGGGCCGTGGCCCCCGCCTCCTTCAGCCGCCAGGCGGGAAAGGAACTCCTCCAGCCCGGGGCTGGCGAGGGGGCGCGACACCAGCCCCTTGCGGGCCAGCCAGGCGCGCTTTTCGCCGATTAGGGCGCCCAGCGAGCCGCGCAGGTCGCCGCCATCGTCAATGAGCGAGAATTCCAGCTTGTCTCCCAGCTCCTCCTCCAGCGCCCTGGCGATGCGGCGGCGGCGGCGGCGCTGGCTCTTCGAATAGCGGCGCTCATATTCCTGCTCGTTGGCAAAGGCCTCCAGATCCATCCACGGCGCGCCATCCTGCCAGGCGGCGCGCAGGAAACGGCTTTCCAGGAAGGGCGTGACATTGGCATCGGCGCGCACGTGGCGCAGGCGCACGATATCGACGCTGCGCTGGGCGCGGATGGTTTCGCAGGCCAGCTCCATGGCCGCGTGAAGATCGTCGCCGGAAAGACTGGTGAGAATGTCGCCATATTGCGAGAAGGGATCGGAAAGCCAGCTCAGCGAGCGCAAGGGGCCAAGCTTGCAGAGCATCATCGGCCACACCAGCACCAGCCGCCCGTGACGGCGCACGGTGATGATGAACAGTTGCGAGGCTCCCCTGCCGCCGCTTGCATAGACCGAGGCCCAGGCATGACACCAGGCATAGGTCTGGAAGGCATGGACATCGCGGGCATGGGAGCGCTCCAGGGCCAGCCATTCGCCGCGCAGGGCCTCGAGCGCGGCCATGTCGCGGATTACCGCGCAGCGCGGGGAAGCCTCGCCGCTTTCCTCGGCGATGAGCCCGGCATCGAGATAAAAGGGCGCACGGCCAGGAGTGGCGGACGCCTCACGGCGCGCCAGAACATCGGACGCTTCTTCCACCGGCAGTGGCATCATTATGGCTTTTCCCGCTCGTTTTACCGAAAGCTCGCGCCATCATGACGGATAATGATTGGAAATTTCTTACCGGAGGTGGAAAAAAGCGGCCACCGCATTTCCGCGGGGGAAATAGCCTCCCGCAAGGCGCCGGAAGCCGCGCGGGGCGGAGGTGGAATGACAGGCCGCGGCGCCTGAAGGCCATGGCAATGGGACAACGGGGATGATGGGGATGATAATGGAGATGAGGGGATGATGGCGCGCCCTAGGGGAATCGAACCCCTCTTTCCAGCGTGAAAGGCTGGCGTCCTAGCCGATAGACGAAGGGCGCCGCGCGGGGTTTCTATAAGTGTCTTTTGTTGCCGGCGCAAGGGCAAAAACGGCCCCTCCCGGCCACCACGAAACGCCCCGCCACCTCAGCCCATGAAGGCGGCGTCGCTTATCAGCACCTGCACGCCGTTGCGGCCGTTCCAGTCATCACGGGCGAGGCGGCCTGCCACGTGCAGCGGCGCGGCGCGGGCGTTGAGCAGGGCCTCGCCCAGCCCGCTGCCGACGGCGCGGAAGGCTATGGCGCGGATGCGCGAGCCGTCGGAGGCCTTCAGGGTGCACTTGACGTGGGCCTCGCCGACCACCTGCGCCCACTCGACGCGGTGGGCGGGAAAGGCGAACAGCGGTTGCGGATTGCCCGCCCCGTATGGCCCGGCCCTCTCCAGCATATCGAGCAGCCCGAGGGTCGCGCCGCCGGCGGCCAGCGCGCCATCGAGCGGCAGCTCGGGGGTTTCGGGCAGGGCGGCCAGCTCGGCGGCCATTTCCCTCTCCATGAAGGCGCGCAGCTCGTCCACGCCATCCGCCCGGCAGGCCATGCCGGCGGCCATGGCGTGGCCCCCTCCCCTGACGAGCACCCCCGCGGCCACGGCGCGGGCCACAGCGCGGCCCATGTCGACGCCGCTCACCGAGCGCCCGGAGCCCGTGGCCTCGCCCTTCGCGGCGTCCACGCCAAGGGCTATCGCCGGGGTGGAGAAGCGCTCCTTGAGGCGGGCGGCGACCAGCCCCAGTATGCCGGGGTGCCAGCCGTCACCGGCGACGACCAGCGGGCGGCGCTCCCCGGCGGCCTCGTCGATCATCCGGGCCGCCTCGGCATGGGCCTCTTCGAGCAGCTCCTTCTCCATTTCCTGGCGCTGGCGGTTCATGACCTCCAGCTTCGCCGCCAGCGACTGGGCCGTCGTCATGTCCGGGGCCATGAGCAGCTCCAGCGCGTCGTTGGCGTGGCCTATGCGCCCGGCGGCGTTGATGCGCGGGCCGAGCACGAAGCCCAGGGCATAGGCATCGGGCCGCCGTCCGAGGCGCGCCGCGTCGGCCAGCGCCGCCAGGCCGGGGCGGGCGCGGCTGGCCATGACGCGCAGGCCCTGGCGCACGTAGGCGCGGTTGAGCCCCTTCAGCGGCACCACGTCGCACACCGTGGCCAGGGCCACGAGGTCGAGCCATTGCAGCAACTGCGGGCGCTCGCGGCCCTCCCGGAAGCCGAGGGAGACCAGTTCGCGGCTGACGGCGGCGAGCAGCATGAAGGCCACCCCGGCGGCGCACAGGTAACCCAGCCCCGAGGTGTCGTCGGGGCGGTTGGGATTTATCACCGCGTGGGCTTCCGGCAGGGCCTCGCCCATCTGGTGGTGATCGACGACCACGGTGTCGAGCCCGAGGGCGGCGGCGTGGGCCAGCACGTCATGGGCCATGGCCCCGCAATCGAGGGTGATCAGCACCTTCACCCCGGACGCGGCGAAATCCTCGACGGCGGCCAGCGACGGCCCGTAGCCCTCGGCCACGCGGTGGGGAATGTGGATCAGTGGATCGCTGCCGCAGGCGCGCAGGAACTGGGCGGTCATGGCGGTGGAGCATGTGCCGTCCACGTCGTAGTCGCCGATTATGCCGATGGGCTGGCCGCCGGTCACGGCCCGTGCGATGCGGGCGGCTCCCTCCGGCATGCCGCGCACGGCCTCCGGCGGCGGCATGAGGGTGCGCAGGGATGGTTCGAGGAAGGCCGCCGCCTCCTCCACCGCCACGCCGCGGGCGGCCAGCACGCGGCCCATTATGTCAGGCAGGTCATGACGCTGGGATATGGCCAGCGCGGCGCGCGGATCGCCCAGGCGCTCCACCCAGGCGCGGCCGCTCACGGAGCGGGCCACATCGAGAAAGAATGGACGCCCGGCGGCGGCGGACTGTGCGGCCGTCCGGGACATCACACCACGCCGTTGAGCAGGTTGCCCTCGCCATCGAGGCGGCGGCGCGCCGTGCTGAAGCGCACCGTGCCGGTTCTGGCGCGCATGGCCACCGAATGGGTGGTGACATGGGTGGAGGTCTTGCGCACGCCACGCAGCAGCGAGCCGCCGGTTATGCCGGTGGCGGCGAAAATGACATCGCCACGCACCATGTCGGCGAGCGAGAACTTGCGGCGCGGGTCGGCTATGCCGGCCTCGGCTATGGCCCTGGCGTCATCGCGCGAGCGGGCCACCAGGCGGGTCTGCATCTGGCCGCCGATGCAGGCCAGGGCGGCGGCGGCCAGCACCCCTTCCGGAGCGCCGCCGGAGCCCATGTATATGTCGATGCCGGTTTCGGCCGGATCGCTGGCGTGGATGACGCCCGCTATGTCGCCGTCGCTTATCAGGCGGATGCGCGCCCCGGCCTCGCGCACCTCGTCGATGAGGCGCATGTGGCGGGGACGGTCGAGAATGCACACGGTGAGGCTGCTCACCGGCACTGAACGCGCCTCGGCAAGGCGGGCGAGGTTCTCCGCCGGGGGCAGGTCGAGGTCCACCAGGCCGGGCGGACAGTCGCCGCCGATGGCTATCTTGTCCATGTAGCAGCGCGGCACCTTGAGCAGCGCCCCGCGCTCGGCCACGGCGCATACGGACAGGGCGCCGGGCAGGTCCTTGGCGGTGAGGGTGACGCCCTCCAGGGGAGCGGCGGCTATGTCCACTTCCATGCCGCCGCAGCCAAGCTCCTCGCCCAGCCACAGCCGCTCGTTGCCGCCGCGGTCGCCCTCGCCGACCACCACCTGGCCGGATATGGCCAGCTTGCTCAGGCTCTGGTGCATTATGGAGACGGCGGCGGTATGGGCGGCGCGCTCGTCGCCCAGCCCGCGCCAGTCACTGGCGGCGATGGCGGCGGCCTCGGTAACGCGGGCCACCTCGATGGTCAGGGTGCGGTTGAGCATATCCCCCCTCCCCTGTTGCAGGAGACGATTGTCAAAGTTTCTCGATGCGGATCATGCGCGGCTTGCCGACGCAGTGCTTCTCCTCCTCTATGCGGGCCAGGGCGGCGCGCATGGAGCTTTCCATGGTGTCGTGGGTAATCAGGATGAAGGGCGCCGTCTGGTGGGCGGTTTCATCGTCGCGCAGGGGCACGGCGCGGGAGATGGCGCGGCCCTTCTGGACGATGCTTTCGATGGAAATATCCTGTTCGGCGAAGAGGCGGGCCACGGCGGCAACCTCGCCGGGGCGGTCGGGCAGCTCCATGGCCACGTAATAGCCGCCCTCGTGGGCGCGCATGGGGGCCTTGCGGCAAGGGGCGAGAGCGGCCGCCGGAACGCCCAGCGGCGGGGCCATTATGCCGCGGGCTATGTCGGTGATGTCGGCGACCACGGCGGAGGCGGTGGGGTGAGCGCCCGCGCCACGCCCGGAGAGCATGATGGAGCCGGAGAAGTCGCCATCCATGGACACGGCGTTGAAGACGCCGCCGATTTCGGCGATGGGCGCGCCCAGCGGCACCAGCGCCGGGTGGACGCGCTGCTCTATGCCCTCGCCGGTATCGACGGCCACGCCCAGCAGCTTGATGCGGTAGCCGAGGCCGCGGGCATAGCGGATGTCATTGAGGGTGACGTTTTCTATGCCTTCCACGTAAACATGGTCGAAATCTATCTCGGTGCCGAAGGCCAGCGAGGCGAGGATGGCCAGCTTGTGGGCGGCATCGAAGCCGCCGATGTCGAAGGCCGGGTCGGCCTCGGCATAGCCCAGCTCCTGGGCCTCCTTGAGCACGTCGGCGAAGTCGCGCTCTTCCTCCTCCATCTTGGTGAGGATGTAGTTGCAGGTGCCGTTGAGGATGCCGAACAGGCGGCTGACGCGGTTGCCGGCCAGCGACTCGCGCATGGTCTTGATGACCGGGATGGCCCCGGCGACGGCCGCCTCGAAGTTGAGCGCCACGCCGTTTTCCTCGGCCAGCCGCGCCAGCGCCGTGCCGTGGGCGGCGAGCAGCGCCTTGTTGGCGGTGACCACGTGACGCCCGGCCGACAGGGCCGCCTCGACGGCCGCCTTGGCCGGGCCGTCCTCGCCGCCGATCAGCTCCACCAGCACATCGACACCGGGGGAAGCGGCCATGGCCACCGGATCGTCGAACCATTCATAGGCGCTCATGTCATGGCCGCCACGGCTCTTCTTGCGCGAGCGGGCGCACACGGCGGTCACCTCGATGGGGCGGCCGCAGCGGGCGGCCAGCAGTTCGCCATGATCGCGCAGCAGGTCGAGAACGCCAACGCCAACGGTGCCAAGGCCGGCAAGGCCGATTTTCAATGGTTCAGTCATTTTCCGGTATCGCTTTTATTCCGCCATCATCTTTGCCCAGATGCCCCACGGGCGCATGTTATGCGCTCACGCGGAGTGCTTTTCAAGGAACCTGCGGATATTGCGCGCCGCCTGGCGGATGCGCTGTTCGTTTTCCACAAGGGCGATGCGCACGAAGCCCTCGCCATCCTCGCCGAAGCCGACGCCGGGGGATACCGCCACCTCGGCCTCCTCCTGCAACAGGGTGGCGAATTCCAGCGAGCCCATGCCGCGCGAGCGGAAGGGTTCCGGCAGGGGGGCCCAGGCGAACATGGTGGCCGGCGGCGGCGGCACCTCCCAGCCGGCGCGGCCAAAGCTCTCCACCAGCACGTCGCGGCGGCGGCGGTATATCCCGCGCGCTTCCTCGACGCAGTCCTGCGGCCCATTGAGAGCCGCCGTGGCGGCCACCTGGATGGGAGTGAAGGCCCCGTAGTCGAGGTATGACTTGACCCGCGCCAGCGCCGCTATCAGCCGCTCGTTGCCGACCGCGAAACCGATGCGCCAGCCGGGCATGGAATAGGTCTTGGACATGGAGGTGAATTCCACCGCCACGTCGAAGGCCTCCGGTATCTGGAGAATGGAGGGCGGCGGCTCGCCGGTGAAATAGATCTCCGCGTAGGCCAGGTCGGAAAGCACGATGAGGTCATGGCGGCGGGCGAACCTGACCACCTCGCGGTAGAAATCGAGATCGGCCACCAGAGCGGTGGGGTTGGAGGGGTAGTTGAGCACCACCGCCAGCGGCTTGGGCACCGAGTGATTGACGGCGCGGTCCAGGCCGCGGAAGAAATCCTCGCCCGGCTCGGCGGGAAGGTGGCGGATGGTGCCGCCGGCGATGAGAAAGCCGAAGGCATGGATGGGATAGGT
>CAZXTT010000007.1:0-1927 GCA_964643775.1 uncultured Rhizobiaceae bacterium
AGGGGCCGGATCTCATCCGGCCCCTTTTTCATATCGTGAAGCGGGCCTGTGATCTTGACACATTCGACAACGTGTAAAAATGGCTTATATGAACGACGGCTAATATAAGGCAACGGATTCGACCCGGAGGTGTGATGATGAGCGCTGGCAATGGTGGTGAGAAGCCCTCGCGGCTGAAGTTCTTCCCCGTTTCCTTCTTCGCCATGATAATGGGGCTCTCTGGCCTTACCCTGGCCTGGCACAAGGGCGAGCACGTGCTCGGCCTCTCCTTCCCCGTGGCTCACGCGCTGGCGGCCTTCACGCTTGGCCTGTTCCTGGTGCTGGCGGTGATATACGCCGCCAAGTTCGCCCGCTACCGCGCGGCGGTCATCGGCGAGCTCAACCACCCGGTGATGATGGCCTTCTTCCCGGCCATATCCATCTCGCTGCTGCTGCTTGCCGTCTGCATGCTGCCGATGCACAGGCAGCTTTCGCTGGTGCTGTGGAGCCTCGGCGTGGCCGCACATCTCGTCCTCACCCTGCACGTGATAAGAAGCTGGATACACCACGACAAGTTCCAGGTCGGCCAGCTCAACCCGGCGTGGTTCATCCCCGCGGTGGGCAACGTCATAGTCCCTATCGCCGGCGTGGCGCACGGCTATGTCGAGATTTCGTGGTTCTTCTTCGCGGTGGGCATTTCCTTCTGGATCATCCTCATGGCCATCGTCTTCAACCGCATGCTTTTTCACGATCCGCTGCCGGCCATGCTCATGCCCACCCTGTTCATTCTCATCGCCCCGCCGGCGGTGGGCTTCAGCGCCTACATGAAGCTCAACGGCGGCCAGCTGGATGCCTTCGCCCATGTCCTCTATTACCTGGCGCTGTTCTTCACCCTGCTGATGGCCATGGACTTGCCGCGTTTCGCGCGCCTGCCCTTCTTCCTCTCGTGGTGGGCCTACTCGTTCCCCAGCGCGGCGATGACCATCGCCACTTTCATCATGGCCGAAAAAACCGGCGCGCCCTTCTTCCAGGTGCTGTCGCTGGTCATGCTGGCGCTGCTGAGCCTGCTCATCGTCCTGCTGGCGGTCAAGACCATCCAGGCCATAATGGCCCGCAAGATCTGCGTCGAGCGCAAGCACTGAATTCAGGGCCGGGATCAATCGCTGCGCGGCCAGGGCTCGCGAGCCGTCATTTTTGCCCGATTTGAGGATGAAATCCGCCTTGCCATCGCCTATCTTTGAACAAGGGGCGGCACAAAGGCGAGGTATCATCCAATGACCAGCAAAATTGCACGCGCCCTTTCCGCCATTGCCGTGGGCATGATGACGCTTGGCGGACTGCCCTTGCTGCTTTCCTCCACCGCCCGGAGCAATGACGGGGTGGCGGTGCTGGAAACCGACGGCATACGCCTGGCGCGCACCGACAAGGTGAAAATAGCCGAGGAAACCCTGTTCATTTCACCAACCAGGGTGCGGGTGCGCTATCGCTACCAGGTGATCGGCAAGGAGCCTTTCGACACCATCGTGGCCTTTCCGCTTCCGGCCATTTCCATGGGCGAAGATACCAACATCTCCCTTCCATCGACCGGCACCGTCGGTAATCCCGACGTGGTTGGCTTCCATGTATGGGTGAACGGCAGGGAAATAAGGCCGCGCATAGAGGCGCGCGCCACGCTCAACGGGCTGGATGTGACCAATGTCCTGAAAAAACATGGCCTGCCGGTCATCGTGCCGGAGCTTCCTGCCGCGTGGGAAGCATTCATGAACACCCTGCGCAACCTCTCGCCACAGGCCCGGCGCGAACTGGAAATGCATGGGCTGGTAACATGGTCTCCCCCCTCGCGGCCAGGTGATCCAGCCGATCCGGTATGGAACTGGCGCGCCCATGTCACCTATTACTGGCGTCAGCATTTCCCGCCGGGGCGCGATACCATCATCGAGCATGAATA
>CAZXTT010000008.1:0-2150 GCA_964643775.1 uncultured Rhizobiaceae bacterium
GGGCAAGCGGCTGCGCCCCTTCCTGGTGCGCGAGAGCACCCGCGTGCTGGGCGGTGATGACGCCAGCGCCCTGCGCGTCGGGGCGGCGCTCGAGATGATCCACTGCTATTCGCTGGTGCATGACGACCTGCCGGCCATGGACGACGACGACCTGCGCCGTGGCCGCCCCACCTGCCACCGGCAATTCGACGAGGCCACTGCCATTCTGGCCGGTGACGGCCTGCTAACCCATGCCTTCGCCGTGCTCGCCGACGAGGCCACCCACCCCGACGCCCGCGCGCGCTGCCGGCTGGTCGCCGCCCTCGCCCAGGCGTCCGGCCATCAGGGCATGGCGGGCGGCCAGATGCTCGACCTGCAGGCCGAGCAGCGGGCCAGCCACGACGAGGCGGAAGTGCTGGCGGTGCAGAACCTCAAGACCGGGGCCCTGTTCGGCTTCGCCTGCGAGGCAGGGGCCATCATCTCTTCCGCAGGCGAGGAAGACCGCCGCAACATGAGCGATTACGCCAGCAACATCGGGCTGGCCTTCCAGATCGCCGATGACATTCTCGATATAGAGGCCACCGCCGAGGAGCTGGGCAAGGCCACCGGCAAGGACGCCGCCGCCGGAAAGGCCACCTTCATCGACCTCTATGGCCTCGACGGGGCCAGGAAACGGGCCCGCCAGCTCGTTGACGCGGCGTGTGAGAACCTCTCCTCCTATGGTGAAAGGGCAAAAATCCTGCGTGACGCGGCGCGTTTCATAATAGAGCGGCGGAAATAGGCCGTCCCCACTATCGATTAATAGCATTTTAAACTTGTTTTAATTAATACTATAACAACATAATCGCGCCGGTGGCAGGAGCGGGATCATGAACTTGCAGCACAAACAAACCGCATACATTCAGGATCTGTCGCGCTGCCGCGCCCGCATAGTGGGGGCCGCCGGTTATGACACCAAGACCGCCCATGCCTCGCTGGAGGCCATAGAGTCTGCCATGTCGCGGCTGCGCAAGGAACATGCCGATGGCCGCCTGCCCCTGCTCGATGTTTCATTCTGGCGCGATGACCTGAAACAATGCCGTGAAGCCGCCGACCTGTTGCTCGACGGGGCGAAAAACATCGTGCTGTTCGGCACCGGCGGCTCCTCGCTCGGCGCCCAGGCGCTGGCCCAATCGGCATACCTCATATCCACCAATCCCGGCAGCCATCCCGAGCAGCCGCGTTTTTTCTTTTTCGACAATCTCGAAACGCCATGGATGGAAAATGCCCTCGCCAGCCTCGATCCTGCCGAGACCCGCTACCTGGTGATCTCCAAGTCCGGCTCGACGCCAGAAGTACTCTTTCAACTCGTCCACACCCTGGAGAAGCTGAAGGAAGCAGGCCTCGGCGACCGGGTGAACAAGCACGTGGTGGTTCTCACCCAGCCGGGAAGCGAACAGGACAACCCCCTGCGCGCCATCGCCGCCTTGCATGACATAATGGTGGTGGATCATCACCCGGACATAGGCGGGCGTTATTCCGTGCTCTCCTCGGTCGGCTCGCTGCCGGCCATGCTCTTCGGCATGGATCCGGCGCGCATGCGCGAGGGCGCGGCCAGCGTTCTCACGCCGGTTCTTTCCGGTGCTGCCGCCGATGACTGTCCCCCGGCGGCGGCTGCCGCCGCCTACGTGGCGCTGGAGAAGTCCCGCCCCGTCAATTCGGTGGTCGTCATGCCATATTCATCGCGCCTGCGCCTGCTGGCCGCGTGGTTCCAGCAACTGTGGGCGGAGAGCCTCGGCAAGCATGGCGAGGGCTCCCAGCCGGTCACCGCCGTCGGCCCGGTGGACCAGCACTCGCAGCTTCAGCTCTATCTCGACGGGCCAAACGACAAGCTGTTCACCATCATAATGCTCAATACCCGAGGCCGCGGCCTGCGCATGCCGAAGGGCTACAGCCACCTGCCCAAGCTCGACATGCTGGCCGGACGCACCATAGGCGACATGACCGACTGCCAGCAGCGCGCCACCGCCGAGACGCTGGCCAGCCGCGGCCGCCGCCGCCTACGTGGCGCTGGAGAAGTCCCGCCCCGTCAATTCAGTGGTCGTCATGCCATATTCGTCGCGCCTGCGCCTGCTGGCCGCCTGGTTTCAGCAACTGTGGGCGGAAAGCCTCGGCAAGCATGGCGAGGGCTC
>CAZXTT010000009.1:0-2196 GCA_964643775.1 uncultured Rhizobiaceae bacterium
GGTGGGTAGAGGCCACCCAGGTTGAGGGGCGGCATTTCCTCACCCGCCTGCTTGCCGGCGCAGACCTGGTATATCTCCACGTCGCCGGGCAAGGTGGCGTCGTTGCGCGCCAGTTCCTCGCTCTTCGGCTTGCCGTCGGCATCCACGTTGATGTCGGAATCGATCATCACCGAGGCCAGCGGGCCGCGCGGCGGCGTCGCCTCGCCGGGGGTCATCTGGTGGGCGGCCGCCGGGTTCAGCTCCTCGATGATACCGGCCGGGGTGCCGGTCATGCCATGCACCTGCGAGGTGTCGTCACGTTGTCCGCTGGCGGGGTTGAAGCAGGCCCCTTCCGGCGAGCACAGGGAATCGCCGCTCATCCACAAGGTGCCGTTGAGCTTGCCGAGGTCGATGGCGCCGTCCTTGTAGCCATAGCCGAAATCCAGCCCGCCGGCGGAATTGCTGCGCAGGCGCGGCGGACGTTTCCGTTCGCGGAAGCCCACGTCCATGCGCCCCTCGAGGCGCCATGTCCTGTCATCGTCCAGCTTGTAGCGCAAGACGCGCGATTCATAGGGCCAGGCGAACGGGCGCTTGCTGGTCAGGCCCAGGTTGCGCACCATGCCGCGCTCGGCCAGCGCCATTCGTTTCTGCCTGGTGCAGCGCGGGAAGGCCAGGTCGGAGACGGAGTGAGAAGCCCCCTGCCCCGCGCGCTCGGTGCCGGGCACGAAGAAATCCGGCAGGGTGAATTCACGGCGCACGTCGGAAAAGTCGAAGTCGCCATCGGCGGTGAGGCCTATGGACCATACCGAGTTGGCCTTGTCCTCGCCTGCGGTTTCCCATTCGTTATTGCCGAAGGCCGCCGAGCCCCAGACGGAATAATACAGCCGCGCCTTGCCATCGGCCGTTTTGCGCACCGCCAGCCCGTAAACGCGGCGGCGGAAGTCGGCGTAGTTCCAGCACGAGGGCGTGCGGGAGAATTCTCCATCCGGGCAGTCGTTGATGCGCGCCGTGGAGGCCGGGTCGAAGGCCACCGCGCCGCGGCTCTCCTTCACCCCGGTGGCGGCGTTGAAAAAGTCAACCCGCCCCTGCACGCCATGATCGAAGCGCCCCAGTTCGTTGCCGTCGAGGCCGAAGCGGTGAATCATTCCCGTCTCGAGGTCGGAGACGAACAACTGCCGATGCACCGGGTCATAGGCGATGTTGCCCAGCGCCGCGCCGCTGTTGGGCCGTCCATCCAGCTCCACCTGGGCGAAAATCTCCGGCTGGTAGTTGTTGGCGCCGTTGAGCTTCCATATGGTGCCCGGGCCGCCGCCGGGGCCCCACATGCCTTCCATCCAGTTCCCATCCATGACATGCAGGCCGAAGGCCGAGGTGGCCGTAAGGTATATGTTGGGCGGCTCCGCGTCGTCTATGGCGATGCCGAACACCTGCCCCACCTGGGCGGCGGTGACGAACATGCGCTGTGGTTCGTCCAGCCAGTGCTGGCCCTTCAGCTTGCCGGGATTGCTGACATCGATGACACTGGCGACGATACCGGCCAGGTCAATTACCGGCCGCCCGCCGGCATCGCGCGCCATGCCGGAAAAGCGGGTATGGACGACCTCGCCCGGCTGCAAGGGCGGCTCGGCAATTACCTGCGCGGCGTTCGCCGGTGGTGCGCCCACGTCATCGGGTGGTGGCGGCGGCGCATCCTGGGCCAGCACGGGAACGGCCAGCATTAGGGCGGCAAGGGAAGCGCCAAGCCGCAGGGATGCGCCGGACAATGAGAAAAGCCACCCCGGCCCGCCCGCGCGCGGCGCGGCAGGGTGCTTGCGGCCAGATTGCTCGTGTCTTGAAAAGCGTGTCATTTGGCAGAGCCTCCTTCAGACGGTCAGTCCGTTGGTCTCTGCCCCCTCCACTGGCAAACGATAAAACAAGCTGGCCCGCTTGGCAATGGGCATAACGATCATTACTCGCCAATCACTGCGAATAATGCAAAAAGGCATGGCCGGGCGCATTGCGCGCGCCGCGGGGCGGGAGTATAGGAAGGCCAGCGACTTTCAACCACTGCCAGACGGGGCTTCCAATGACCGAAATAACCGACATCCATGCCCGCGAAATCATCGACAGCCGTGGCAATCCCACCGTCGAGGTGGACGTGATACTGGAAGACGGCTCGTTCGGCCGCGCCGCGGTGCCCTCCGGGGCCTCCACCGGGGCGCACGAGGCGGTGGAACT
>CAZXTT010000010.1:0-7486 GCA_964643775.1 uncultured Rhizobiaceae bacterium
GGGGAGGGGGCGTTTCCCGCCGGCAAAATTTTCCTGGTCACCGCCAAGGTCGAGGTCGAGCCGGGGAATGACGGGGCAGGGTGGGTTTTGATACTTTTCACTTGCTTGTGCGGATGCCATAACGGCATGAAGCTTTTCGCGCTTCCATTATCCGCATTCCCTTGAAAGACGTGTGACAGCCGCAGGCCGGAGGTCATGACGCGCGAAGCCGCGAACCGCGGGGAAGGGCTTGGGGGGATGGTGTGTGATCCTGGTCACGGATAGTTTTGTTGTCCCGGCATCATGGTGGGCGCAAAATGGTTGCGGTTGAAAACAGGAGGAAACAGCCATGATGATTTCGCGCAGGGAGGTTCTGGCCGCCGGGGTTGGGTTTGCCGCCGCTTCGGCCATTCCGGCTCGCGCCGCGGGCGCGGCGGGGCCGCTGGTGGACGTGAAGTGGCTGAAGGACAATCTGGGCAGTCCGGGGCTGGTCATTCTCGATGTCACCTCGGTGCAGTTCTATGGCAGGGGCCACGTGCCGGGGGCGGTGTTCGCTCCCTACGGGAGCTGGCGCGAGAAGCGCGGCGAGGTGAGCGGGCTGTTGCCGGGGGCGGAGAAGCTGGCGGCGCTCATCGGCGGCTACGGAGTGGGCAACGGCGATCACGTGGTCGTCGTTCCGGCCGGGTTCTCCGATGGCGACGTGGGCATGGCGACGCGCGTCTACTGGACGCTGAAGACGGCGGGGCACGACAAGGTGTCGATACTCGACGGCGGCACCCGCGCCTGGGTGGCGGCGGGGATGAAGGCCGAAAGCAAGGCAAACGAGCCCGCGCCGAAGCAGTTCGCGGTGAAGATGAACGATAGCTGGCTGGCCACCGCCGATGACGTGAGAAAGGCCCTGAAGGCGGGCAAGCCGCAGATCATCGACAACCGCCCGCTGGGCCAGCACGTGGGGGTGACCAAATCCGGCTCGGTGGCCAAATACGGGGCCATTCCCGGCTCCATTCACATTCCCGAGGCGTGGATGGTGCACAAGGGCAAGTTCCGCCCGCCACGCCAGCTGGCGAGGATATTCTCCCTTTCCGGCGTGGGGCAGGGCGAGACCATCCATACCTGCAACACCGGGCACCGCGCCACGTTGGGGTGGTTCGCGCGATCGCAGATACTGGGGCTGCCGGCGCGGCTCTATGACGCCTCGATGGCCGAATGGTCGCGCCTGCCCGACGCGCCGGTGGAGGTCAAGATGGACATCCACGGGGGGTAAATGATAGGAATGCCCCGAACCCGGCAATAAAAATCACGCAAGGAGAGCTAACATGGGATTTGAATACGAGGGCAAGGAAATCGAGACGGTGGCCAACGGCTTCCTGGCCAACACGGCGGACTGGAGCGAGGGGCTGGCCGAGGCCATGGCCAGGAGCGAGGGCATAGAGCTCACCGAGAAGCACTGGGACATCATCAACTACCTGCGCGACGAGTATTTCAACAACGGCGGCAACCAGCCCAACACCCGCACCATCATCAAGGCGATGGCCGCCAAGTGGGGCTCCAAGCCCAAGCAGAAGGATCTCTACGAGCTGTTCCCGCTCGATCCCTCCAAGCAGGCGGCGCGCATCGGCGGCCTGCCGGAAAGCAAGCGCAAGGGCGGGTATTAATTTAAGAGCATTATCCGCCCTCATGGAACCATCCTGGCGGCCTCTTTTGCACCATCAGCGGCGCAATGGTCCTCGAAAATGCCTTTCAGGCATTCCCTTGCGGTCATTGCTTGCTGCTGGCACAAAATAGACTCGCCATAATGGTTCCCTGAGGGCGGATAATGCCCTTGTGGTTTTTGTTGAAGGGCCCGGCGGTTTGGCGCCGGGCCTTTTCGTTCATGCGGCGTTCAGATGGCGGCTGGTAATTGACATGGAAGAGGCATCGAGGTGGCACATGGATGCCATTTTCGCCGGTTAACAACCGGGTGAACGAGGAAACAGGAAGGAGAAGCGGATGAAAAACATATCGAAATTCGCTCTGGGCGCGGCCTTTGCCGCGGCTTTCTCGCTGGCTGCCGCCGGCGGCACGGCCACTCCCGCGCGGGCGGCCTCGAAGACGGAGAACTTCCTGCTCGGCACGCTGGTGGGTGTGGCTGCGACGGCGGTGATCGTTTCCGCGGCCAAGGCCGAGAAGAAGCGCCGCAAGGCGCGGCGGCGGGCGCGGCGGGTGCGCTATTACCACCCCGAGCCGTGGACGCCGGAATGGTATGATTACTGCTCCGCCAGGTATCGCAGCTTCAATCCCGACACCGGCTATTACCGCACCTATTCGGGCCGCTACCGCTTCTGCCGCTGAGGCGCGGCGGACAGGACAAGCTGACAGGAGAACATGAAAAAGGCCCCGCCAATCGCCGGCGGGGCCTTTGCCGTCGGTGATGGGCGAATGATGGCGACCCCGGGAGGATTCGAACCTCCGACCGTCGGATTAGAAGTCCGGTGCTCTATCCAGCTGAGCTACGGGGCCTTGTTGGCTGCGCCGGTGGGCGGAAAGGGGGTCAGTGCGTCCAGTTGCGCTTGCGGCCGAAGCGGAAGTTGTCGGCGTAGGACTTGTTCCTGGGGCTGGGGGAGTGATCGGGCAGGACGGTGTATTCCAGCCCGTGGCGCTCGGCCCATGCCACTGCCGCCTCCTTGCTGGGGAAGCGCATTTTCACCTGCCTTTGCATGTCGCGCATGGTCGTCCAGCCCATGAGGGGGTCGCGGCCATAGGGGGCCTCCGGGGCCATCTCCAGCACCCACGAGGTGGTTTTGGCCCGCCCCGACTGCATGGCGTTTTTTGCCGGTCTGTATATGCGCGCGCTCATGGTCGTTCTCCCGGATTGGTCGGGGCGGCAGGATTCGAACCTGCGACCCTCTGCTCCCAAAGCAGATGCGCTGCCAGGCTGCGCCACGCCCCGAAATTGACCCGATCAATCATGCAGGACCGTCGGATGCAAGCATTCCGTAGCAGATTTGCCGGCGGGGATGAACATCAAAAATCCATCTCCAGCACCTCCACCATGTCGCCTGCCCTGGCCGCCGGGGCGAAGGGCTTGCGGATTATCAGGCCGTCGGCCTCGGTGAA
Source organism: uncultured Rhizobiaceae bacterium (assembly GCA_964643775.1). Classification (GTDB taxonomy): domain Bacteria; phylum Pseudomonadota; class Alphaproteobacteria; order Rhizobiales; family Aestuariivirgaceae; genus Thermopetrobacter. The sequence continues at coordinate 3,076 of CAZXTT010000010.1, forward strand.
GACGCGCAGCATGGCGCTGTCCTGGCGGGAATTGGGCAGGGCCACGAGATCGCCGTTCCCGTCGCGCTCGAGGCGGCAGCGCAGGTGGTCCTGGCGCTCGTCGTTTTCCGGCAGGCCGGTGGCCAGCCGCGCCATGACGCGGCGCGGCTCGTCGTGGTGGCCGAGCAGGGCGGCGATCAGCGGGCGCAGGAAGACGAAGGCGCAGACCAGCGAGGACACCGGGTTGCCGGGCAGGCCGATTATGCGCTGGTGGCCGCGGCGGGCGAAGATGAGCGGCTTGCCGGGGCGCATGGCGATCTTCCAGAAGTCGAGCTGAACGCCGAGGCGCTCGAAGGCGTCCTTCACGTGGTCGTGGTCGCCGACGCTGGCCCCGCCGATGGTGACCAGCACGTCGGCCTCCTTGCCGCGCTCTATGGCCCCGGCTATGGCCGTGGTGTCGTCGGGGGCCAGGCCGAGGTCGAGCGGCTCGCCGCCCTCGCCGCGCACGAAGGCGGCAAGGCCGAAGGAGTTGGAGGCGATTATCTGGTCGTCGCGCGGCTGCTCGCCGGGCAGCACCAGCTCGTCGCCGGTGGCCAGGATGGCCACCGTGGGGCGGCGGCGCACCATGATGGTGGGGCGATTCATGGCGGCGGCGAGGTTGACGTGGCGCGCGCCGAGCTTCTGGCCGGGGCGCAGCAGCACCTGCCCGGTGGCGAAATCGAGCCCGCGCGGGCGGATGAAGTTGCCCCGGGGCGCGCCCTTCACGATGGTCACGCTGTCGCCGTCGCGGCTGGTGTTCTCCTGCATTATCACGCAATCGGCCCCGGCGGGCACGGGGGAGCCCGTGAATATGCGCGCCGCCTCGCCGGGGCCCACTTCCACGTCCAGGGCATGGCCGGCGGGGGCCTCGCCTATCACCTTCAGGGTCACGGGCGTTCGTTCCACGTCGGAGGCGCGCACCGCGTAGCCGTCCATGGAGGAGGCGTCGAAGGGCGGCTGGTCGCGGCCCGCGGTCATCTCCTCGGCCAGGACGCGCCCGGCGGCCTCCATGAGCGATACCGGCTCGGCGGCGAGCGGCTCGACGCCTTCCATTATGCGGCTTTTTGCTTCCTCGACCGGCAGCAGGGCCATCATTCGTCCTCCGCCATGTAATGACCGGACTTGCCGCCGCTCTTCTCCAGCAGGCGGATATCGGAGATGACGACATCGCGCTGCATGGCCTTGACCATGTCGTAGATGGTCAGGCAGGCCACGGAGGCGGCGGTCATGGCCTCCATCTCGACGCCCGTCTTGCCGTCGCACTGCACGGCGGCCTCGACGTGGATGGCGGAGGCGGCCTCGTCGGGGGTGAAGTTCACCTCCGCCCTGGTGATGGCCAGCGGGTGGCACAGGGGGATGAGGGAGGAGGTCTGCTTGGCGGCCATTATGCCGGCGATGCGGGCGGCGGCCAGCACGTCGCCCTTTTTCACCTGGTTGTCGAGTATGGCGGCCAGCACGTCGGGGCGCATGCGCACCGTGGCCCCGGCGCGCGCGAGGCGTTTCGTCACGGCCTTTTCCGATACGTCCACCATGCGCGCGGCGCCGCTTTCGTCCACGTGGGTTAGCTTGTTGCCGGTCATTTTTTCATCTTCCGGTGAATGGTTTGCGCCTGTTTGTTCATGGCACGGGGTGGGATGTCAAGGCGCTATCGGTCAGTATTGCATGGGGCAGGCGGAGAAGCGCCCGGGGGTCAGCACCGTGGGGTGGCGCTGGGACTGGCGGGGCTTCGGATAGTCGAGGATGTAGTGCAGGCCGCGGCTTTCCTTGCGCATGAGGGCCGAGCGGATTATCAGCTCGGCGACGTCGGCGAGGTTGCGCAGCTCCAGCAGGTCGGGGGTGACGCGGAAGCCGTCGTAGTATTCGTCTATCTCCTTCTGCAGCAGGCGGATGCGGTGGGCGGCGCGCTCCAGGCGGCGGGTGGTGCGCACTATGCCGACGTAGTCCCACATGAAGCGGCGGATTTCGTCCCAGTTGTGGGAGACGACGACCATCTCGTCGGAATCGGTGACGCGGCTTTCGTCCCAGCAGGGCAGGGATGGCGGCGGGGGGATGTCTTCCAGCCGCGCGATTATGTCGTCGGCCGCCGCCTTGGCGTAGACGAGGCATTCGAGCAGCGAGTTGGAGGCCATGCGGTTGGCCCCGTGCAGGCCGGTGTAGGTCACCTCGCCCACGGCGTAGAGGTTTTCCACGTCGGTGCGGGCGTGGCGGTCGGTCATCACGCCGCCGCAGGTGTAGTGGGCGGCGGGCACCACCGGCACAGGCTCCTTCGTCATGTCGATGCCGTATCGCAGCAGCGCCTTGTATATGTTGGGGAAGTGGCTGGTGATGAAGTCGGCGGGCTTGTGGCTTATGTCGAGATAGACGCAATCGAGCCCCAGGCGCTTCATCTCGTGGTCGATGGCGCGGGCCACTATGTCGCGCGGGGCCAGCTCGGCGCGTTCGTCGAAGCGCGGCATGAAGCGCTCGCCGTCGGGCAGCAGCAGCACGCCGCCCTCGCCGCGCACCGCCTCCGAGATGAGCTGCGCCTTGGCCTGCGGGTGATAGAGGCAGGTGGGGTGAAACTGGGTGAATTCCATGTTGGCCACGCGGCAGCCGGCGCGCCAGCCCATGGCTATGCCGTCGCCGGTGGCTATGTCAGGGTTGGTGGTGTAGAGGTAGGCCTTGGAAGCGCCGCCGGTGGCCAGCACCACCACCCTGGCGCGGAACAGCTCGACGCGGCGCTTGTTCCTGTCGAGCACGTAAACCCCGGCGACGCGGCCCAGGCCCCTTAGCGGCACGTGCTCGCGGATGAGGTCTATGGCCATGTGGTGCTCGAATATGGCGATGGCGGGGTGGCGGCGGGCCTGTTCGGCGAGGGATTGCTCCATCTCGCGGCCGGTCGCGTCGGTGGCGTGGACTATGCGGCGGGCCGAATGGCCGCCCTCGCGGGTGAGGTGATATTCCCCGGAATCGTCGCGGGTGAATTTGGCCCCGTATTTCTCCAGCCGCCTTATGGCCGCCGGGGCGTTTTCGACCACGAAGCGCACCGCCTCCTCGATGCACAGGCCGGCCCCGGCGTTCATGGTGTCGCGCACGTGGGCCTCGAAGCTGTCCTCGTCGTCGAGCACGGCGGCTATGCCGCCCTGGGCGTGCCAGGTGTTGGTTTCGGTGAGTTCGACCTTGGAAAGCACGGCGGTCTTCACCCCGGCGTCGGCCAGTGTCAGCGCCAGGTCGAGGCCGGCGGCCCCGGAACCGATGATGATGACGTCGAAAAGGTGTTCCTTGTCCATGAAGCCCCTTTGTCCGGCTTTTTTCATTTGCTACTCAGGTGTGGCATTTTCCACTCGCCGGTGCGATAAGGCAAGCGGCAAGTCCGCCGGGGGTAAATCACCGGGGCGGATTCGCGGGCAAGTGTCCGGCTGGTTTGAAGGGAGCTGTCGATGACCAGGAAGATCAAGGTGGCGGTTATTGGAGCCTCCGGTTACACCGGGGCCGACCTGGTGCGGCTGGCGGTGCGCCACGGGGGGGTGGAGATAACGGCGCTGACCGCCAATTCCCATGCCGGAAAGCCGCTGGAGCAGGTGTATCCGCACCTGGCGGGGCTTGGCCTGCCGCCGCTGGTGAAGAACGACGAGGTGGACTGGGGCGAGGTGGAGGCGGCCTTTTGCGGGCTGCCGCATGGCACCTCGCAGGAGGTCATCTCGACGCTGCCGGAACACGTGCGGGTGATCGACATATCGGCGGACTTCCGGCTGCGCGATCCCGGGACCTACGAGCAGTGGTATGGGCGCGCCCACACGGCGCTGGATCTGCAGGAGCAGGCCGTCTACGGCCTCAGCGAGCATTACCGCGAGCAGATTCGTTCGGCGCGGCTGGTGGCCTGTCCGGGATGCTATCCCACCGCCACCCTCATCCTGCTGCTGCCGCTGGTCCGGGCCGGGGTGATCTTGGCCGACGACCTCATCATCGACGCCAAGTCGGGTGTTTCCGGGGCCGGGCGGGGGCTCAAGCTCAACACCATGTTCTGCGAGGCGGGCGAGGGGCTTTCGCCCTATGCCGTGGGGGCGCACCGGCATGCGCCGGAGATAGAGCAGGAGCTGTCGCTGGCCGCCGGCAGGGCGGTGACGGTCAACTTCACGCCCCATCTCGTGCCGATGAGCCGCGGCGAGTTCATCACCGCGCACGCGCGGCTGGCCGAGGGGGCCTCGGCGGCCGATTGCGAAAACGTGCTGCGCGAGGCCTACAGGGACGAGCCCTTCGTGCGCATGGCCCCCGAGGGGGTGCTGCCGGCCACCCAGCAGGTGCGCGGCTCCAACAACGTGGTGCTGGGCGTGCGGGCCGACCGCATAGAGGGGCGGGTGATCCTCATGTCTACGCTCGACAACCTGGTGAAGGGCTCTTCCGGGCAGGCGCT
>CAZXTT010000011.1:0-7330 GCA_964643775.1 uncultured Rhizobiaceae bacterium
TCATCGAGGTTGTTGCCCGATATGGACAGGAAGCGCAGCCGCTCGAGCAGCGGGTGGCGGGGGTTGCGCGCCTCCTCCAGCACCCGCATGTTGAAGCCCAGCCAGCTCAGCTCGCGGTTGATGAAGCGCGCGCGGCTGTTCATGGAGATGTCGCGCCCGTCGCCGTCCTCCGCCGACGGCGGCGTGCAGATGCGCTCGTCTTCTCCCGGCAGCCGCCAGCCGTGTTCCATGTTCATCGACACCATGCGCGGGCCATCCCTGTTCGTTTCATTGCCTGCCGCCAGCATAACCCGGCGGCGACGCGATGCAAGTATGCGGCCACATTGACAGGCCGGCGCCGCCGCCACGGCGCGCTCATTTCCACATGACGGCCAGCGAGGCCACCATGAGCAGCGCCATGAGGCGGTTGAACCACACCAGCCTTCCGGGGGTGAGCAGGCGCGAGGCGCCCATGCCGATGAGGGTCCAGCCGCTGGTGGTGAACACCGATATGACGGCGCTCAGGGCCGCCATGACGAGCACGTCGCTGGTGTAATCGCCGTTGCGCCCGGCATATACCGGCAGCATGGCCATTATCATCGTCCACCCCTTGGGATTGACCCACTGGAAGGCCGCCGCCTGCAGGAAGCTCAGCGGCCTGCCGCGCGCCTTCGCCTTGCCGTCTTCCGGCGAGACGCCGGCGGCGGTGGCGATCTTCCACGCCAGGAACAGCAGGTAGCCGCCGCCCGCCCACTTCAGCGCCTCGCCGATGGCCGGGTGGAGGCGCAACAGCTCGCCCAGCCCCAGCCCCACCGCCACCACCATCAGCGGAAAGCCCGCCGTTATGCCCGCCATGTGGGGCAGGCTGCGGCGCAGGCCGAAGGTGGCCCCGGACGCGGCCAGCATCATGTTGTTGGGCCCCGGCGTGCCCATGGTGGACACCCCGAACGCGATATAGGCGAGCAGCCAGTCGATGTTCATGGCGGGTGGTTCATTTCTTGCAAGTAAATTTATGCCTATAATGGAGCATCTATAATGGAGCATCAGGGCAGCAATTGCGAGGATCGGAATCAATGAGCCAAATGGCGGACGAGGCCGCGGGCGGCGCCGAGGTGCGCAAGCTCGACCCGGTATGGAATCAAATTCGCCGCGAGGCGGAGGAAATAATCGACAGCGACCGCTCGCTGGGCGGCTTCATCTACTCGGCGGTGCTCAACCACCAGCGCTTCGGCAACGCCATAGGCCACCGGCTGGCCATGCTGCTGGCCAATGCCGACATAAACGCCGAGCTGATAATCCAGGCCTACGCGGCGGCGCTTGAGGCCGACGACTGCATCGGCGAGGCGGCGCGCGCCGACATACTGGCCGTCTACGAGCGCGACCCGGCCTGCGAGCGCTACATCGAGCCGTTTCTCTACTTCAAGGGCTTCCTCGCCCTGCAGGCGCACCGGCTGGCCCATTCCCTGTGGCGCATGGGGCGCAAGGATTTCGCCCTTTTCCTGCAGAGCCGCTCCTCGTCGGTGTTCTCGGTGGACATTCACCCGGCGGCGCGCATGGGCAAGGGCATCATGATCGATCACGGCCACGCCATAGTCATCGGCGAGACGGCGGTGGTGGAGGACAACGTGTCCATCCTGCAGGATGTCACCCTCGGCGGCACCGGCAAGGAAGACGGCGACCGCCACCCCAAGATCCGCCGCGGCGTGCTGCTCGGGGCCGGCTGCAAGGTGCTGGGCAACATCGAGGTGGGGGAATGCGCCAAGGTGGCCTCCGGCTCGGTGGTGCTGCACCCGGTGCCGCCGCGCAAGACGGTGGCCGGCGTGCCGGCGCGCGTCATCGGCGATGCCGGCTGCGACGAGGAGCCGGCGCGCACCATGGATCACAACATCGGCGAGGCGTGACGGCGCAAGGCTCCTTGGCTTTGCCGGGGCGGGGTGATATTGCTGGAACAGACGATTCACATTCACCCACCAGACAAGGCGGACAGGTTCGTGAGCCCGGAAGAAATCAGCAAGCTGAACAACTACATGCGCAAGCTGTTCGGCAATCCCAGCATCGAGGTGCGCAAGCGCCCGCAGAAGAGCGATTCGGCGGAAGTCTACATCAACGACGAGTTCATCGGCGTGCTGTTCAAGGACGACGAGGATCCCAACGACATCTCCTACGATTTCCAGATGTCCATACTGGATTACGACCTGGAGTGAGCGGCGGGCCCAACATCATGACGGTGGAGGAGCTGGCGGCGCGCCTCCGCCCCGGCCAGCGGTTGATCGGCCTCGACCTGGGCGAGAAGACCATCGGGGTGGCGCTTTCCGACGCCCTGCTGATGACCGCCACGCCGCTCGAGACCATCAGGCGGAGCAAGTTCACCCCCGACGCAAGGCGGCTGATCGGCCTGGCGGAAGCGGAGAACGCCGCCGCTTTCGTCATCGGCCTGCCGGTGAACATGGACGGCTCGGAGGGGCCGCGCGCCCAGTCGGCGCGCGCCTTTGCCCGCAACCTGGGGCGGCTGACGGACATCCCGGTGCTGTTGTGGGACGAGCGGCTGTCCACCGCCGGGGTGGAGCGCGCCCTGCTGGAGGCCGACGTGTCGCGCGCCCGCCGCTCGCAGGTGGTGGACAAGCTGGCCGCCGCCTGGATCCTGCAAGGAGTGCTGGACAGGCTGGCCTCCATGTGACCATATCGGCTTGCCTTCGTCTTTTCCCGCGCGCCTTTTCCCGGTTCTGGCCATGCTGACCGTATTCGCCGCTCTCACCCCCATATTCCTGGCCATCGCCACCGGCTTCGCCCTGCGCAAGAGCGGCCTGCTGCCGCCGGAGCAATGGCGCGGGGTGGAGCTGCTCTGCTACTGGCTGCTCTTTCCGGCCCTGCTCATCGTGTCGCTGGCGCGTTCGCGGGTCAGCTTCGCCGAGCTTTCATCATATGCCTGGGGGCTGGCCTTCATGGTGGTCACCATGACCATCGTCACCTGGCTGTTGCGCCGGCCACTGCGGGCGTGGATGAAGATGAGCGGGCCCACCTATTCGTCGCTGTTCCAGACCGTGACCCGCTGGAACGGCTTCATCGCCATGGCCATCATCGATGATCTCTACGGCCCGCGCGGGGTGGCCATGCTGGCGCTGGCCTTCGCCATCCTCATCCCCTGGCTCAACGTGGTCAACATCGCCGTGCTGGCCACCTGCGCGGGAAAGAGCAAGCCGACCCCGCGCATGATCCTCATGGCCGTGGCCAGGAACCCGCTGATAATTGGCGTTGGCCTGGGGCTGGCGGTGAAGCTATCCGGCCTCGCCCTGCCGGGGCCGATCATCAATACCCTCGACCTGATCGGGCGCGGGGCGCTGGGGCTGACATTGCTGGCCCTGGGGGCGGGGCTGAGCTGGCGGGCGGTGCGCACGGCGGGGCCGGAGATCGCGTTGTCGCTGGTGTTGCGGCTCATCGGCATGCCGCTTGTCGCGGCCTTCTCGGGCTGGCTGTTCGGGGTGAGCGGCGCGCCGCTGGTCATCATGGTCATAGCCACCGCCGTGCCCACCGCCGTCAACGGCTACATACTGGCGCGCGCCATGGGCGGCGACGCGGAATATTACGCGGCGGCCGTGACCGCCCAGGTGATGGCCAGCTTCCTGACCCTGCCGCCGGTCATCTGGCTGGCCATGCGCATGGCCGGGTAGAGTGGTCCGCAGACATGAGGCCACCACTGCACGCGGACAAGAAGCCCCTTGGGATTTTGGCTGTTTGACGCTGGCATCCACGCATTCATCGCGACCAGCCCCTGGAAAAAGCGCCGGCATTCCCCGTGAATTCCGACCCTTTTGCTCGGTTCACATGTGTGTGAGGTGTGACCCTGATCAAGGATGGAGCGGGCAAAAACCTTACCATTTTGTCATTAGCTGGCTTCCGTCCGATTCAGAAAAGAATGACAGCTCTTCAGGGGCGGAAGCGGGGGGATGTGGAACGCTCATGGCGGGATGGTCTGTTCTCGCGAGGGGACAGGCCGCGCGCAATGGGCGGGAAGCAATACGAAGCTTTCTCTTAGGGAGAGAAGCCCAGATGAGAAGGCAACTTATTACGGCCTTGCTTTCAGGTCTCATGGTCGCCGGACTTGGCTTGTCCGGTGCCCATGCGGCCGGGAAGAAGATGGCCGACAACAAGGGGAAATTCGAAAAGGTTTCCCAGCAGCTGGCAAACGAAAAGGGTTGCCTTAGCTGCCACGAGGGGATCGAGACGATTCGCGAGGATACATCGGAGATGCTGCGGCAGATCCGTGACCTCGGCAAGAGCGCCGGCGATCCCGAGGGTTGCGTCGTATGTCACGGCGGCAACCCCAAGGCCACGACAAAGGCCGAGGCCCACAAGGGAGCCCCCAAGGACCTCGGACCAAAGACCTTCTATCCCGATCCCGGTTCTGTATGGATCGCGGAGAATACCTGCGGGCAATGCCACGCGGACTATGCCTATCGCCTCGAACGCGCCCTGATGAACACCGAGGCGGGCAAGCTGCAGGGCAACCTGCATACCTTCGGCCTCAAGGAAGTGCAGTATTTCAACGTTCCGTGGGGCAACTACGACGTCAAGGACACCGACGGCCCCGAGCCGCAGGTGGGCACCGACGCCTACAAGAAATACATGCTGGCGATGATCAAGGAGTTCCCCAAGCAGTTGCCCAAGGAGCTCAAGATGGTGCCGCAGCCTTCGGTGGATGCCATCGAGAAGGATCCCAAGCTCGCCGGCATCACCTATTCGCGTCAGCAGTGCCAGCGCTGCCACGTTGGCGTGAAGGGCCGCGAGAAGCGTGGTGACTATCGCGGCATGGGCTGCTCGTCGTGCCATATCCCTTATTCCAACGAGGGATATTACGAGGGCGGCGATCCGACCATCGACAAGAAGCAGAAAGGCCACATGCTGGTGCACCGCATACAGGGCACCCGCGAGGCCAAGGTCAAGGTCGGCGATCTCGTCTATTCGGGCATCCCGGTGGAGACCTGCAACTCCTGCCACAACCGCGGCAAGCGCATCGGCGTGACATACCAGGGCCTGATGGAGTTCCCATACGGCTCGCCGTGGAACGCCATGGGCAAGAAACAGCCCAAGCTGCACACCAAGAAGTACCTGTTCATCGCCGACGATCTGCACCACCAGATCAAGAGCAGGCCGGAGAACCCCAAGGGCGGCATGCTGTGCCAGGATTGCCATACCACCATCGACATGCATGGCGACGGCAACATCTTCGGCACGACGCTGGCCCAGGTGGAGATCGAGTGCCAGGACTGCCACGGAACGACGAAGAAGTATCCGTGGGAGCTGCCGCTCGGTTACTCGGAGGAATTCGGCAAGAACCTGCCGCAGACTCCGCGCGGCCTGGCCAAGGAGCAGCTCAGCGAAACCGAGACCTTCGCCACCAAATATGACGCGAAGGACGGCTTCCTGCTGTCGGCGCGTGGCAATCCGCTGGGCAACGTGGTCAAGGATGGTGACAAGGTCATCCTGCATTCGGCCACGGGGCTCGACTTCCTGGTGCCGGTGCTCAAGGACATCGGGAAGAAGGGCACGTGGAAGAGCCAGGATGCTGAGGTGGCCATGGACAAGGTGGCGGCCCACAACGACAACCTGGAGTGCTATGCATGCCATGCCTCCTGGGTGCCGCAGTGCTACGGCTGCCACGTCAAGGTGGACTACTCCAAGGGCAAGCAGGACACCGACTGGGTGGCCAACGGCAACACCCACGACGAGGCCGGCCAGACCAAGGAGAGCCCGCTGGGCACCCATGGCCTGAAGAGCCCCGGCAAGGTCATGGAGACGCGCTCCTACCTGCGCTGGGAGGATCCGGTGCTCGGCATAAACGGCGAGGGCAGGGTCACCCCGCTGATGCCCGGCTGCCAGGTGGTCTACACGGTCATCGGGCGTGACGGAAAGACGATCGTCAACAACAAGATCGCCATGTCTCCCGACGAGAAGGAAATTCTCGGACAGGAGCGCACGCCGCTGGCCATCGACATGGCCCCGGTGCAGCCGCACTCCATGCAGCGCAAGGCCCGCACCTGCGAGAGCTGCCACAACAATCCGAAGGCCATGGGTTATGGCATCGGAGGCGGTGTCTACCAGACCCGTTACGTGGAAGACATCGTGGAAGACCTGATCGATCAGCGTACCGGCAAGCCCATTGCCAGGCAGTACAAGATCCAGGTTCAGGCCATTCCGCAGCTCGACTTCGACTGGTCAACCATCATCAAGGATGGCCAGCAGGTGCAGACCGTGGGCACCCACTGGCCGCTGTCGCGCGCCTTGCCCGAAAGCAAGCGCAAGGGCATCGAGCGCATCGGCCTGTGCATGGGCTGTCACCGCAACATGAGCAACGAGAAACTGTGGAACGCGGTAGCCACTCCCGGCCGCCTCACCGACAAGCAGCACATCGAGCTCATGAACAAGATGTTCCAGACCTACGCGGCCAGCAAGAAGAAGAAATAGGCCGCCCGGCATGAGGGAACATCGATGACACGAAAGCGGGCCGGCGGGTTTCATATCCGCCGGCCCATTCGATGAGGAAGGCGCTCATTAACAATCATCCAGATTTGTCGCAGGTCAAACAGCCCGTTTCGCCATGGCCGGATAATGACGACAATGACAACGAGGAAACGATGCAGGACATGGACAGGGCAAGGACAATGACAATGAAAAACAACATACTGGCACTTGCGCTGGTGATGGCGCTGGCCCCCGTGACGCAAGCCATGGCGGCGGAGGCGGCGGATGGCGGGGCAGGGGGTGGCGCCATGCCGTCGCTGAAGGACATGCAGGGCTTTTCCGGGGCGCTCAAGGGCAAGCCGCCGAAGACCGCCGTGAAGCCCGAGGGCCCGCACGTCAAGTCCAATCCCCATTACAAGCTCAAGCCGGAGCAGCACATAAAGGTGGCCCTCCAGCACCTGGCGGAGGGGCGTCCGGCGGAGGCCATGCGCGCCCTCAACATGGCCATAGCCATGTATCCCGAGGACTACAGGCTGCGCGGGGTGCGCGCCTCGCTCCATCTCCAGCACAAGAAATACGCCAAGGCGCTGGAGGACCTGGAGCTGGCCCTGAAGATCAAGCCGGACGATCCGCTGCTGCTGGTCAACCGCGCCCAGGCCTACCGCGGCTTCAGGCGCGACGACGAGGCGCTGGCCGACCTCGACAAGGCGATCAGCCTGAAGCCCGATTTCATCGGCGCGCTGTTCAACCGCGGGGCGCTGCATTTCGAGAAAAAGCGCTACCGGCAGGCGCTGGCCGATTTCGAGAAGGTGGCGGAGCTGGACCCGCACCTGCCGGCGGCGCGCTTCAACATCGCCGTCACCCATGAATCGCTGGGCGACCGCAAGCAGGC
>CAZXTT010000012.1:0-6438 GCA_964643775.1 uncultured Rhizobiaceae bacterium
CCAGCGGCGACCTGGCGGGCGGCAGGATCGACTGGCTGGACGAGGCGGCCCTGACGGTGGTCATGGCGGCGCGCGGCTATCCGGGATCTTACGAAAAGGGCTCGGTGATAGAGGGCGTGGAGCGGGCCGGGGAGGACGAAAGGGTCAAGGTATTCCACGCCGGAACGACCCGCGGCGAGGGCGGCGAACTGCTGGCCGCCGGCGGCCGGGTGCTGAACGTCACGGCCCTTGGCGCAACCATAAGCGAAGCGCAAAGGCGCGCCTACGAGGCAGTGGAAAAAATAAACTGGCCAGAAGGGTTCTGCCGCAAGGACATAGGCTGGCGAGCCGTGGCGCGGGAGAAGGGGGCGTGAGGGGGCGGCTCCATCACGCGGCGGGCCCGGGTCTTACGGCTTGTGGCCTCCACACGTCTTTCCAATGGCGAGGATAACGTGAGGGCGGCGACGGTCCGCGCTGATGGTTCGCTGTAAGCATTTGAAATGCCGCATAGATTCCCGCCTTCGCGGGAATGATGCACGCTACACGACACTTTGATGAACCGTCATGAAAACAGGCCGTTTCCTTCATCAGTAGTGGCTCAATAAGCCATCATTTTGGGGCTGTTCCCGCTCGCGGCGCACTTTTGGGGCGAATAATGGCAGGTTCAGGGAGAGGTAGAGCATCTTTTAGGTGAACCGGAGGGAACTGTGTCGTGTAGTGTGGGAATGATGAAGGAGAAGGGGGAATGACGGAGAGATGCCCCCCATCGTCATTCCCCGGCTTGACCGGGGAATCCATGCGGCTTTTCAGCCATTCCCCGTGAGGGCCGGAATGATGTTTACGCGCCCTTTTCCCTCTTCAGCATTTCTTGCACGTATTTGTGAAGGGCGGGAATTTCGTTCGTCACGATGTCCCACAGGGTCGGGGCGTCGAGGGCGAAATAGGCGTGGGCCAGAATATCGCGCAGGCCTGCTATGGACTTCCATTCCACTTGTGGATATTCACGTCTGATCTCCGGGGGAACCTTCTTGGCGGCCTCTCCGATGATTTCCAGATTTCTCAGAACGGCGTCATAGGCCATGTCGTTTTGCATGAAGTCGTCGAATGACTTGCCGGCGACATAGCGATTGATCTTTTCGCAGGCCTCCCGCATGTCGATGACGAACAGCCGCCAGTTACGCGACATCGACCATCTCCTTGCGCACGGTTTCCCAGGCCTCGGGCTTTAGCGCGCCTTTCATGACCAGATCGACTTTCAGGCCGAGCAGTTCTTCCAGTCTCTGTCTTGCGCGCATGTAGCCCCTGAAGCCGGGTGGGGTGGCGAATTCCACCAGCAGGTCTATGTCGCTTTCCGCCTTCATGTCGTCGCGGGCGGCGGAGCCGAAGAGAGCCAGCGAGCTGATGCCCAGGGCCTTCAGCTCGTCCCCGTGCCGGCGCAGGATTTTCAGAATGTCTTTCCGGTTCATGAGCGGCATTATAATCCCTTGGTGGTGATTGCTCAAATTTAGAGTATTTTCCGATCAGATTGGAAAACGCTCCAGCGGCTCCGCGGGAAATGCGGCAGGTGGGTGCTTGCCGGGGGTGGGCGTGAGTGTTCGGGCCGTGGTTGTGGACCACGGCCCGTGGGGGTGTTGGTTTCCGCCCGTGTTGCTCTTTTAGCCCTTTCAGGGGCCGGAGCGGCGGTCGGCTTCGGGGAGGCAGGATCGGGGCTTCTTGTTGTTTCACTTTTGCCAATCGAGATACCAGCGAGCAAATGCTGCAATGCCATCCTCAATGGAGGTTTTGGGCGCATAGCCGGTATCTCGCGTCAGGGCGGAAACATCGGCGTGGGTCTCCTCCACGTCACCGGGCTGCATGGGCAGCATGCGTTTCTCACACTTTTTGCCCAGGGCCTTTTCCAGCAGCTCTATGACGTCCAGCAGGCGCACCGGCTGGCCTCGGCCGATGTTGTAGATGCGCCAGGGGGCTGACGAAGTTGATGGATCAGGCGCTGCGGGATCAAATGCCGGATCAGGGGTGGCGGGGCGGAAAAGCACGCGCATCACGCCATCGACAATGTCGTCGATGTATGTCCAGTCGCGGCGGTGGTTGCCGTGGTTGTAAACATCTATGGGGCGGCCCGCCATCATGGCGCCGGCAAAGCGTTGCAGGGCCATGTCCGGCCTGTCCCATGGGCCATAGACGGTGAAAAAGCGCAGGCCGGTGGTTGGCAGGCCGTAGAGATGGCTGTAGCTGTGGGCCATCAGCTCGTTGGCCTTCTTGGTGGCGGCATAAAGGCTTAAAGGATGATCGACATTGTCCGTCTCGGCATAGGGCAGCTTGCGGTTGCCGCCATAGACGGAGCTGGAAGAGGCATAGAGCAGGTGTTCCACCTCGGCGTTGCGGCATCCTTCCAGGATGTTGCCGAAGCCGGCGAGATTGGAATCCACGTAGTCAAATGGTTTCTTCAGCGAATGGCGCACGCCCGCCTGCGCCGCCAGATGCACGACATGGCGCGGGCGATGGCGGCGGAAAATCTCCGCCATGGCCTCGCGGTCGGCGACATCTATGCGCGCATGGGTATATGCCGGATGCTCGAGATGACGGGCCAGCCGCGCTTCCTTCAGGGCCGGATCGTAATAGTCGTTGTGGTTGTCGATACCCACAACCTCGTGGCCCTCATCCAGCAGCCGCATTGCCAGTGCGGAGCCTATGAAGCCCGCCGTGCCTGTAACCAGAATTGTCATGATTTATCGGTCTTCATTTCATGTGTCAGCATATCAGTCGGCAGCTCGCATCCTGTGAGAAGGGCGGCCGATGGCATGATAGTCAAGGCCATGACGGCGCACGACCTCGGGCGCATAGATGTTGCGGCCATCAAAAATCGCCGGATGCTTCAGGCGTTCCCTGATGGCCTCGAAATCCGGGCTGCGGAACACCTTCCATTCGGTCACGATGGCCAGAACGTCGGCTCCATCCAGAGCATCATGAGCTGTTTCGCACAAGAGCAGATCCGGCCTCTCGCCATAGATGCGGCGGCATTCGTCCATCGCCACCGGGTCGAAAGCACGCACCGAAGCTCCGGCTCGCCACAATGCTTCCATGAGGGCGCGGCTTGGGGCCTCGCGCATGTCGTCCGTTCCCGGCTTGAAAGCCAATCCCCAAAGCGCAATGGTTCGCCCCTTCAGGCCGTCATCGAAATAATCGCTGATCTTGTCGAACAGCACATGCTTCTGGCGCTCGTTGCGCTCCTCGGTAGCATCGAGGAGGCGCGGCTCAACGCCCGCCTCACGGGCCGTGCTGATGAGCGCCTTGACATCCTTGGGGAAACACGACCCACCGTATCCGCAGCCGGGGTATATGAAATGATAGCCTATGCGTTCATCCGCGCCTATGCCCAGGCGCACTTGCTCTATGTCCGCTCCCACCCGTTCGGCGATTTGCGCCATTTCATTCATGAAGCTGATCTTGGTGGCGAGCATGGCATTGGCGGCGTATTTGGTCAGCTCCGCCGATCGCCGATCCATCACCATGAGCTTGTCATGATTACGGGAAAAGGGCGCGTATAGTTCTTTTATTACTTCAATGGCCCAAGGAGAATCCGTGCCCACAATTATGCGGTCAGGGCTGGCGAAATCCTTTATGGCCGCGCCTTCCTTGAGGAATTCGGGGTTGGACACCACCTCGAAACTTACCTCCACCCCGCGCTGTTTCAATATGCCTGATACCAGCGCTTCCACCTTGTCGCCGGTGCCTACGGGAACGGTGGATTTGTTGACGATGACCTTTGGTTCCTGCATGCGTTCGGCGATGGTGCGCGCCACCACCAGGACATGGGAAAGATCGGCTGAACCATCCTCGTCGGGCGGCGTGCCCACGGCAATGAACTGCACATCGGCATGAGCGACGGCACGATCCATGTCGGTGGTGAAATCGATATGACCGGACTGGCTCGCGCCATGGATAATCTCGTCAAGCCCCGGTTCATGAATGGGGACGACGCCCTCTTTCAGCGCACGAACCTTTTCCTCGTCCACATCCACGCACAGAACACGATTGCCCACTTCCGCAAGGCAGGCTCCCGTGACCAGCCCCACGTAGCCTGAGCCATATATGGTAATATTCATGATGGTTCTTTTTTCAGATATGCAGCCTTGTTGAGTCCGGATCCCAGAGCATTTTCCGATCGAATTGGATCATTCAGGCGGGCTCTTTCGCGCCATCGGCGGCGTGATGCCCCTTGCCAATGGCGCCGCTATTGGCAGCGAAACCGCTTGCCGCTGGCACGAAACCGCTCCACCATCATAACCGAATTTTATCGGAAAATGCCCTGATTATGATTATGTTTCATGCCTGAGGAGGATTTCCGGAGCCGTTGGAGGCTTTGGCCTCATGAAGCATTTGCCATGCGAATCCCCCCGGGAAAAATCATCGCTGGGAGGGGGAGCGGAACCATGTCGTGCAGCCTCTCCGGCGAATCGTTTTTTCATGATCCTGATTTCCCATGAATAAGCCTTGCGCCTGCATTCATGCAGAGGGCTCCTTCCCGCCCATGAAAGCATGGGCAACATTATGAATGGTTAGGATCGTGGCAGCAAGTGATGTCAATGTTGCATGTAAAAGAAGCGAGGCAAGAATGATCCGGTCAGGGCCGGGGAGGCCCTGACCGGCGGTGGTTTCCGCCCGTGTTGCTCTTTTAGCCCTTTCAGGGGCCGGAGCGGCGGTCGGCTTCGGGGAGGGGTTCCCGGGCCGGGGTGTTCATCGGGCGGGTGCGGGCCTTGCGGGCTTCCAGGCGGTTGAGGGCCGCGAGGTAGGCCTTGGCGGAGGATACCAGGGTGTCGGGATCGGCGGCGCGGCCGGTGGCGGTTATGGCCGTTTCGTCGTCGCGCAGGCGCACCGACACCTCCGCCTGCGCGTCGGTGCCCTCGGTAACCGCGTGCACCTGGTAGAGCATCAGGCGCGCCTCATGGGGGAAGACCTGCTTGATGGCGTTGAAGGTGGCGTCCACGGGGCCGTTGCCGGTGGCCTGAATGGTGTGGTGGCCGTTTTCGTCCTCCACCGTCAGGGTGGCCGTCTGCGGGCCCATGGTGCCTGCTATGACGGTCAGCGCCACCACCTTGCGGGCGTCGTCGGCGGTGGCGATGTTCTCGTCCACCAGCGCCTCTATGTCCTCGTCGTAGACGTGCTTCTTGCGGTCGGCCAGCTCCTTGAAGCGGGCGAAGGCCTCCTGGAAGGCGCTGTCGGAGAGCTTGTAGCCCAGTTCCTCCAGCTTGCTGGCGAAGGCGTGACGCCCGGAATGCTTGCCCATGACCAGCGAGGTCTTGCCGGCGCCGACGTCCTCCGGGCGCATGATCTCGTAGGTCTGGGTGTGCTTGAGCATGCCGTCCTGGTGGATGCCCGATTCGTGGGCGAAGGCGTTCCTGCCGACGATGGCCTTGTTGTATTGCACCGGGAACGAGGTGGCCGCCGACACCAGCCTGCTGGCGCGGGTCAGCATGGTGGTGTCTATGCCGGTTTCGTAGGGGTAGACGTCGTGGCGCACCTTCATGGCCATGACTATCTCCTCCAGCGCCGCGTTGCCGGCGCGCTCGCCTATGCCGTTGATGGTGCATTCCACCTGGCGCGCTCCGGCGGCCACGCCGGCCAGCGAGTTGGCCACCGCCAGCCCCAGGTCGTTGTGGCAGTGGGTGGAGAAGATCACCCCATCGGCCCCCGGCACGCGCTCCATCAGCATGGAGATCAGCTCGGTGAACTCGTGGGGCACGGTGTAGCCCACGGTGTCGGGGATGTTGATGGTGGTGGCCCCGGCCTCGATGGCTACTTCCACGCAGCGGCACAGGAAGTCGCGCTCGGTGCGCGTGGCGTCCTCCGCCGACCACTCGACGTCGTCCACCAGGTTGCGGGCGAAGGTGACGGAGGATCTTATCAGCTCCAGCACCTCTTCGGGCTCCTTGCGCAGCTTGTATTTCATGTGCACCGGCGAGGTGGATATGAAGGTGTGGATGCGCGGGCGGGCGCAATGGCGCACCGCCTCGGCGGCGGCTTCTATGTCCTTCTCGCTGGCGCGGGCCAGGCCGGCCACGGAGGCGCGCCCGACCAGCTTCGCCACTTCCGAGACGGCCTCGAAATCGCCCGGCGAGGCTATGGGGAAGCCGGCCTCTATGACATCGACGCCCATCTCGTCGAGCAGGGATGCGATCTCCAGCTTTTCCTCGAGGGTCATGGTGGCCCCGGGGGATTGCTCGCCGTCGCGCAAGGTGGTGTCGAAGATTATGACGCGGTTGTCGTCGCTGCTCATGATGATCTTGTCCTGATATTCACAGCCCGCGCGCATGGTTGGCGCTGGCCTGTTGTCTCACGATTGCTTGTGGGTGTTTTTCATCCATCCCCTGACGGCCTGCCTCGCGCCCGTGGCGGCGAGGCCCCCGGCGGTCAGGGGCAGATAAGGAGCAGGAGAGCGGAAAGAGGCGCGCGCGAGGA
>CAZXTT010000013.1:0-1954 GCA_964643775.1 uncultured Rhizobiaceae bacterium
AGGGGCAAAGCGCGTCCGGGAAGGGCAACCCCATGCAGCCGTCATATGAAAAGGGTGACAAAACGCGTCTGGACAGCCTTATAGAAAGCCAGCAGAACAAGGCCCGGTAGGGCATGTCCGGGCCGGGCGGACAACGGCGGATCTCGACGAAGACTCTACAGCTATCGGGGAGCGGTGATGAGCGTGCCTGGATGTTTCGATCTTGACGGGGACCTGCTGCGCGAGGAGTGCGGTGTTTTCGGCATATGGGGCAACCCGGACGCGGCGGCGATGACCGCTCTTGGGCTGCATGCCCTGCAACACCGCGGCCAGGAGGCGGCCGGTATCTGCGCCTATGACGGCAGGCAGTTCAACCTCGAGCGGCGGCTGGGGCTGGTGGGCGATCACTTCACCAAGGAGAAGACCATAAGGCGCCTGGGCGGCAGCGTGGCCATGGGGCACGTGCGCTATTCGACCACCGGCGGCTCCACCGAATTGCGCAACGTGCAGCCGTTCTTCGCCGAGATGGAGGCCGGCGGTTTCGCCATCGCCCACAACGGCAATTTCACCAACGGCCTGACCCTGCGCCGCGAGTTGATCCGCTCCGGGGCGATATTCCAGTCCACCTCCGACACCGAGGTGGTGCTGCACCTGGTGTCGCGCTCGCCGCACCGGAGGATGATCGAGAAATTCACCGACGCCCTGCGCCAGGTGGAGGGCGGCTATGCATTCGTGGCCATGAGCAACAACATGCTCATGGGGGCGCGCGATCCGCTGGGCATCAGGCCGCTGGTGCTGGGCAGGCTGGGGGAGAGCTGGATACTGGCCTCCGAGACCTGCGCGCTGGACATAATAGGGGCCGAGTTCGAGCGCGAGGTGGAAAACGGCGAGATAGTGGTCATCGACGAGGAAGGGGTGCATTCATACCATCCCTTCCCGCCGCGCAAGCCGCGCCCGTGCATCTTCGAATACATCTATTTCGCCCGCCCGGATTCCATCGTCGGCGGGCGCTCCGTCTACGAGGTGCGCAAGGAGATGGGGCGCATGCTGGCGCGCGAGAACCCGGTGGAGGCCGACGTGGTGGTGCCGGTGCCCGATTCCGGGGTGCCGGCGGCCATCGGATATGCGCAGGAATCGGGCATTCCCTTCGAGCAGGGGATAATCCGCAACCACTACGTGGGGCGCACCTTCATCGAGCCGACCCAGCAGATCCGCTCGCTGGGGGTGAAGTTGAAGCACAACGCCAACCGCTCGGTGCTGAACGGCAAGAAGGTGGTGCTGATAGACGATTCCATCGTGCGCGGCACCACCTCGCTGAAGATAGTGCAGATGGTGCGCGAGGCGGGGGCGGCGGAGGTGCACATGCGCATCGCCAGCCCGCCCATCACCCATCCCGACTATTACGGCATAGACACCCCCGACCGCGAGGCGCTGCTGGCGGCCACCCACACGCTGGAGGAGATGCGCGATTACATCCAGGCGGATTCGCTGGCCTTCATATCGGTGGACGGCATATACCGGGCGGTGGGCTACGAGGGGCGCGACGACGAATGCCCGCAGTTCACCGATCACTGCTTCACCGGCGATTATCCGACACGGCTGCGCGACGTGGAGGAAATGGAAGACGGCAAGAACCTGCCGCTGCTGGCTGATGTGGGGTAAAATGGCCGTAATATCAATAAATTGCTTCGGGATGATAAGGTAAAATGTCACAAAACCTTCCACTTGAGAGCCGCCTTGCCGTGGTCACCGGCGCGTCGCGCGGCATAGGGCGGGCGGCGGCGCTGGAGCTGGCGCGCAACGGCGCTCACATAATCGCCGTGGCGCGCACCACCGGGGCGCTGGAGGAGCTGGACGACGCCATACAGGAAGAAACCGGAAAATCCGCCACCCTGGTGCCCATGGACATGGGCGACGGCGACGCCATCGACCGGCTGGGGGCGGCCATTTTCGAGCGCTGGGGCAAGCTCGACAT
>CAZXTT010000014.1:0-8353 GCA_964643775.1 uncultured Rhizobiaceae bacterium
CCCGATCAGCGGCAGCAGGGTGATGGCGGAAAGAATGGGCCAGTCGGACATCTGCTCAGCTCCCCATCATCAGGTAGGTAACCAGCGCCGCCACCCCCAGCAGCATGGCGAAGGCGTAATGGTGGACGAAACCGCTCTGCAACCGCGAGGCCAGCGCCGACACGTCGACCACCCGCGCCGACACCCCGTCCGGCCCCAGACCGTCGATGATCCTCCCGTCGCCGCCCTTCCACAGCAGCCGCCCCAGCCAGAACGCCGGGCGCACGAAGAGCCGGTCATAAAGCTCGTCGAAATACCACTTGTTGTAGAGGAACAGGTATACGGGCCTGAGCGCGTTGGCCAGCTTCTCCGGCAGCGACGGCGCGGCGAGGTAGAACAGCGCCGCCACCAGCAGACCCGTCACCATCATCACGAAGGGCGAATACTTCACCCACGCCGGCACCTGGTGCATGTGGTGGATTATCTCGTTGTGCTCGCCGCGATAGATGGCCTGCCCCCAGAACACCGCCTCGTCATGGCCGATGAACGAGCCCGCGAACAGGTAGCCCGCGCCCAGCGCCCCGGCGGCCAGCACGTAGAGCGGCACGAGCATCACCGGCGGGCTGTCATGCACCCGCGCCATGGTCTCGCGCGAGGCGCGCGGCTTGCCGTGGAAGGTCAGGAACATCAGCCGCCACGAGTAGAACGAGGTGAACAGCGCCGCCACCACCAGCATCCAGAAGGCCGCCGTGGCCAGCGGCGAATGGGCGGCGAAGGCCGCCTCGATGATCGCGTCCTTGGAGAAGTAACCGGCGGTGAGCGGAAAACCGGTAAGCGCCAGCGTGCCGATGAGCATCATCGCCCACGTCTTCTTCAGGTATGGAAACAGCCCGCCCATGCGGAACATGTCCTGCTCGTCGCTCATCGCGTGAATGACGGAGCCCGCGCCGAGGAACAGCAGCGCCTTGAAGAAGGCATGGGTGAACAGGTGGAAGATACCCACTCCATATGCCCCCACTCCCATGGCCACGAACATGTAGCCGAGCTGCGAACAGGTGGAATAGGCGATGACCCGCTTGATGTCGCGCTGCACCAGGCCGACCGTGGCGGCGAAGAAGGCCGTTATCGCCCCTATGGCCACCACCACCTGCTGGGCCAGCGGCGCCAGCTCGTAGAACGGCGACATGCGCGCCACCAGGAAGACGCCGGCGGTGACCATGGTCGCCGCATGGATGAGCGCCGACACCGGGGTCGGGCCTTCCATGGCGTCCGGCAGCCACGTGTGCAGCAGGAACTGCGCCGACTTGCCCATGGCCCCCATGAACAGCAACAGGCAGATGACGGTCATTATGTCGTATTGCCCGCCCAGGAAGGCGAAGCTCTTGCCCGCCATCTCCGGCGCGGCGGCGAATATGGCGTCGAACCCGATGGAGCCGAAGACCGCGAAGGTGGCGAATATGCCCAGCGAGAAGCCGAAGTCGCCCACCCGGTTGACCACGAAGGCCTTGATGGCCGCCGCGTTGGCCGAATCGCGCTTGTACCAGAAGCCGATGAGCAGGTAGGAGGCCAGCCCCACGCCCTCCCAGCCGAAGAACATCTGCAGCAGGTTGTCCGACGTCACCAGCATCAGCATGGCGAAGGTGAACAGCGACAGGTAGGCGAAGAAGCGCGGCTGGTGCGGATCGTGGCTCATGTAGCCCAGCGAATAGACATGCACCAGCGCCGAGACGGTGGTCACCACCACCAGCATGACGGCGGTCAGCGTATCGACGCGCAGCGCCCACGACACGGAAAGCCGCCCCGAGGTCAGCCAGTCGGCAACCAGCACCTTGTAGGCATGCCCGCCCGTCACGTCGAAGAAGGCATACCACGACAGCAGCGCCGAAACGATGAGAAGCCCGGTGGTCAGCAGCATCGGCCAGCGCGGTCCGTCGTATTCGTGGTGGTGCCCGTGCTCCTCGTCGTCGTCATGGGCCGGCTGCGGCGGCGCGGAGCCGGCGTATTTGAACACCGCGGTGCCCAGCAGACCGGCCACCACGGCGCCGATCAGCGGCAGGAAGACGATAGCCAGAAAGACGCTGTTCATTGTCCCCTACCCCTTGAGCCTGTCTATGTCGTCTATGGCGATGGACTTGCGGTTGCGGTAGAAGCTCACCAGTATGGCCAGCCCGATGGCCGCCTCCGCCGCCGCCACGGTGAGCACCAGCATCGAGAACACCTGCCCCATGAGGTCGTCGAGGTGGGCCGAGAAGGCCACCAGGTTGATGTTCACCGCCAGCAGCATCAGCTCCACCGACATGAGAATGACGATGACGTTCTTGCGGTTGACCAGTATGCCGAAGATCCCGATGGTGAACAGGATCGCGGCGACTGTCAGGTATTGTTCCAGTCCGGCGGCCATCATCACAGTCCTTGTCCCGGTTTGACGTCCACGAGTTCGTAAGCCTCCTCGCGCTTGCGCGCCGACTGCTCGCCCGGATCCTGGCGGCGCACGTTGGCGCGGTGATGCAGCGACAGCACGATGGCCCCCACCATGGCCACCAGCAGCACCAGCCCGGCAAGCTGGAAGTAGAATACATTGTCGGTGTAGAGGATGCGTCCCAGCGCCTCGGTGTTGGTCAGGTCATTGGGCGCCGGCGCGGCGCGCAGCTTCAGCGCCTGCGGCGACGAGGCCCACGAGAAGAACACCATCCCCAGCTCCACCAGCAGCACCAGCGCCACGAACAGCCCCGTCGGCATGTAGGCGGCCATCGAGGCGCGCATCTCGGAATAGTCGATGTCCAGCATCATCACCACGAACAGGAACAGCACCATCACCGCCCCCACGTAGACGATGACCAGCAGCATGGCCAGGAACTCCGCCCCGGCCAGCAGGAACAGCCCCGCGCCGTTGAAAAAGGCCAGTATCAGGAACAGCGCCGCGTGCACGGGATTGCGCAGGCTTATCACCATGAGCGCCGATACCAGCATCACCGCGGCGAACATCCAGAAAAACAAGGCGGCAACCATGATGGTTCCTCTCCCAAATAATCAGCGCCAGGGCGCGTCCATGCGGATATTGGCGGCCAGCTCGCGCTCCCAGCGGTCGCCGTTCTCCAGCAGGCGCTCCTTGGTGTAGAACAGTTCCTCGCGCGTCTCGGTGGCGAACTCGAAGTTCGGCCCCTCGACGATGGCGTCCACCGGGCACGCCTCCTGGCAGAAGCCGCAGTAGATGCACTTGGTCATGTCGATGTCGTAGCGCGTGGTGCGCCGCGAGCCGTCGGAAGCGCGCGGGCCGGCCTCGATGTGAATGGCCTGCGCCGGGCAGGTGGCCTCGCACAGCTTGCAGGCGATGCAGCGCTCCTCGCCGTTGGCATAGCGGCGCAGCGCGTGTTCGCCGCGGAAGCGCGGCGAAAGGTAGCCCTTCTCGAAGGGGTAGTTGATGGTCGCCTTGGGCGCGAAGAAGTAGCGCATGGACAGCACGACGGCGCCCACGAATTCCTTGAGGAAAAGCGACTTTATGGCATGTCCAATTCTCATCTTTCCCTCACGGAGCCAGGTTGAAATATACCAGCACGCCGGAAACCGCCGCCACCGAGAACAGCGATATGGGCAGGAACACCTTCCACCCCAGCCGCATCAACTGGTCGTAGCGGTAGCGCGGCACGAAGGCCTTCACCAGCGAAAAGAAGAAGAAGACGAACAGCATCTTGATGACGAACCACAAGACGCCGGGCAGCCAGTTGAACGGGGCCACGTCCACCGGCGGCAGCCAGCCGCCGAGGAACAGTATGGTGGTCATGGCGCACATCAGGGTGATGGCCACGTATTCGCCGAGCATGAACAGCAGGTAGGGGGTGGACGAATATTCCACCATGTGCCCGGCCACCAGCTCCGATTCCGCCTCCACCATGTCGAACGGCGGGCGGTTGGTCTCCGCCAGCGCCGAGATGAAGAAGATGATGAACATCGGGAACAGCGGCAGCCAGTACCAGTCGAGGAACGAATTGGGCAACCCCAGCCAGGTGCCCAGCCCCGTCCCCTGCGCCATCACGATGCCCGACAGGTTCAGCGTCCCGGCCACCATCAGCACGGTGACGATGACGAACCCTATCGACACCTCGTAGGAAACCATCTGCGCCGCCGAGCGCAGCGCCGCCATGAACGGATACTTGGAGTTGGAGGCCCAGCCGCCCATGATGATGCCGTAGACCTCCAGCGACGATATGGCGAGGATGTAGAGTATGCCGACGTTGATGTCGGCCACCGCCCAGCCCTCGGCTGTCGGGATCACCGCCCAAGTGGACAGCGCCAGTATGGTGGTCACCAGCGGGGCGATTATGTAGACCCCCTTGTTGGCGGCGTCGGGCACCACCACTTCCTTGAGCACGAACTTCAGCAGGTCGGCGAACGACTGCAACAGCCCGAACGGCCCCACCACGTTGGGCCCGCGGCGCATCTGCACCGCCCCCCACACCTTGCGGTCGACGTAGATGAGGAAGGCCAGCGCCACCAGCAGCACCACCAGCAGCACGACGCTTTTCAGCGCGATGATCAACAGCCAGATCAGCGTCTCCCACATGATCCCCTACTCCGCCGCTTGCCGGCCCGCCGCGGCCTCGCCGCGCAGCCTGCTCATTTCGTTCATTATGCGCGAGGCGCGCGCCACCGGGTTGGTCAGCCAGAAATCGGCCACGTGGCTGGCCAGCGGCACCTTGCCCGCCACCTCGCCGCCGAGCGCCGCCACCTCGGCGAGGCCCGCCGCGTCGGCCTTCCCGATCTCGTCGATGCGCCCCAGGAGCGGCGCCGCCTCCCTCATGCGCGCCCGCAGCTCGCCGAAGCCGTTGAAGCCCACGTCGGCCCCCAGCACCTCCGCCGCCTTGCGCAATATCGCCCAGTCCTCGCGCGCCTCTCCCGGCGGGTGCAGGGCCTTGAGCGCCAGTTGCGGCCGCCCTTCCATGTTGACGTAAGTCGCGTCCTTCTCGCTGTATGCCGCCCCCGGCAGCACCACGTCGGCGCGGTGCGCCCCGGCGTCGCCATGCGAGCCCACGTAGACCACGAAGGCCTCGCCCAGCGCCGTCACGTCCACCTCGTCGGCCCCCTGCAGCCACACGAAGGAAACATCCCCCTTCCCGGCCGCCTCGATTATCCCGGCGGTGTCGCGCCCGCCCTTGCCCGGCAGGCAGCCCACGTCCAGCGCCCCCACCAGCCCGGCGGCCGTGTGCAACACGCCAAATCCGTTCCACTCGCCGCCGACCGCCCCGCGGCTTTCCGCCAGCTTCGCCGCCGCCGACCAGATGGCCGCCCCGTCGGGCCGCATCAATGCCCCCATGCCGACGGCGATCAGGGGCCGCCTTGCCTTCTTCAGCTCCCTCGCCAGCGCCCCCTTGCCGGCGGCCAGCGCCAGCAGCGCGTCGGGGCTTTCGCCCACGTGCTCGTATTCATAGGGCACGTCCACCTTCTCGCCGATCACCGCCACCCGCGCGTCGCGCTCGAACCAGGCGCGGTAAATGCGCGTGTTCAGCACCGCCGCCTCGAAGCGCGGATTGCTGCCGATCAGCACGATGGCGTCGGCCTCGTCAATTCCGGCGATGGCCGGGTTGAACAGGTATCCGGCCCGCCCGCCCGCATTGCCCAGCGGCACGTGCGCCGGGCGGCAATCGACGGAAGCCACCCCCAGCGCCTCCATCAGCGCCTTCAGCGCGAAGGCCTCCTCCGCCGCCACCAGCTCGCCGGCGATGGCCGCCGCCCTGTCCGGCTCGTCCTTGGGGAAATTGGCCGCGATCCTGTCGAAGGCCTCCTCCCACGTCGCCTCGCGCAGCTTGCCGCCGTCGCGCACCCACGGACGATCCAGCCGCCGCGCCGCCAGCCCGTCCCACACGTGGCGCGTCTTGTCGGAGATCCATTCCTCGTTGATGTCCTCGTGCAGGCGCGGCTGAATGCGCATCAGGCGGTCGAACTTGACGTCCATCCTGATGTTGCAGCCCATGGCGTCCATGACGTCGATGGTTTCCACCCTGGTCAGCTCCCACGGCCTCGCCCGGTAGGCGTAAGGGGCCGAGGTCAGCGCCCCCACCGGGCACAGATCGACGATGTTGCCCTGCAACTCCGTGTCCAGCGCCGCGTCGAGATAGGTGGTGATCTCGATGTTCTCGCCGCGCCCGATGGCCCCCAGCTCGCCGATCCCGGCCACATCGGCCATGAAGCGCACGCAGCGGGTGCACTTGATGCAGCGCGTCATCACCGTCTTCACCAGCGGCCCGATGTAGCGCTCCTCCACCGCCCGCTTGGGCTCGCAAAAGCGCGACACGCCGCGCCCGTATCCCATCGCCTGGTCCTGCAGGTCGCACTCGCCGCCCTGGTCGCATATAGGGCAGTCCAGCGGGTGGTTGATGAGCAGGAATTCCATCACCCCGCGCCGCGCCCGGCGGGTGACGTCGGAATTGGTGAACACCTCCGGCGGCTCGCCATTGGGGCCGGGGCGCAGGTCGTTGACGCTCACCGCGCAAGAGGCCATGGGCTTGGGCGCGCCCTTCACCTCCACCAGGCACATGCGGCAGTTGCCGGCCACCGACAGCCGCTCGTGATAGCAAAAGCGCGGGATCTCCGCCCCCGCCATCTCGCAGGCCTGCATCAGGGTGGTGCCGTCGGCCACCTCGATTTCCTTGCCGTCAACGATCAGCTTCGGCATTTCATCCACACCCTTCGTTTACTGCCCCAGCGCCCGCTCGATCTCGCCCACCGTCGAGCCCTCGGCGTCGGCGCGCCCGGTGAACTCGTCGATGCGCTCCTCGATGACATGGCGGAAGTGGGTTATCAGCCCCTGCACCGGCCACGCCGCCGCGTCGCCCAGCGCGCAGATGGTATGGCCCTCGATCTCCTTCGACACGTCCAGCAGCAGGTCGATCTCGCGCTTCTCGGCGCGCCCTTCCACCATGCGCTCCAGTATGCGCCACATCCAGCCGGTGCCCTCGCGGCACGGCGTGCACTGGCCGCACGACTCGTGCTTGTAGAAATAGGCCAGCCGGGCGATCGCCTTGATGATGTCGGTGGACTTGTCCATGACTATGACCCCCGCCGTGCCCAGCCCCGAGCCGAGCCTGGCCAGGTCGTCGAAGGTCATCGGGCAGTCGATTATCTGCTCCGCCGGCACGCAGCGCACCGACGAGCCGCCGGGAATGACCGCCAGCAGGTTGTCCCAGCCGCCGCGGATGCCCCCCGCGTGCGCCTCGATCAGCTCGCGGAAGGTGATGCCCATCTCCTCTTCCACCACGCACGGCTTCTCCACGTGGCCGGAGATGCAAAACAGCTTGGTGCCGGTGTTGTTGGGCGCTCCCAGCGAGGCGAACCAGTCGCCGCCGCGGCGCAGTATCTCGCCGGTCGAGGCGATGGATTCCACGTTGTTGACCGTCGTCGGACAGCCGTAGAGGCCGCAGTTGGCCGGGAACGGCGGCTTCAGGCGCGGCTGGCCCTTCTTGCCCTCGATGGATTCGATGAGCGCCGTCTCCTCGCCGCAGATATAGGCCCCGCCGCCATGATGCACGATTATGTCGAGATCCCAGCCGAATATGCCGTCGCGCCCCAGTATGCGCGCCTCGTAAGCCTCCTCCACGGCGGCCTCGAACACCTTGCGCTCGTGGATGAACTCGCCGCGGAAGTAGATGAAGGCCGTATGGGCGTTCATCGCCCGCGCCGCCAGTATCATGCCCTCGATCAGCAGGTGCGGATCGTGGCGCAATATCTCGCGGTCCTTGCAGGTGCCGGGCTCCGATTCGTCGGCGTTGACCACCAGGTAATGGGGCCGCTCGCCCACCTCCGCCGGCATGAACGACCACTTCAGCCCGGTCGGAAAGCCCGCCCCGCCGCGCCCGCGCATGCCGGATTTCTTCACCTCCTCGATGATCCACTCGCGGCCCTTCCCGATGAAGCCCTTGACCCCATCGTAATTGCCGCGCCCGAGCGCCGCCTTCAGCCGCCAGTCATGGAAGCCGTAGAGATTGGTGAATATGCGGTCGGAGTCAGAGAGCATCAGGCTTCCCCTCCCCTGTTGGCCCACCAGGCGGCGGCCTGCCAGAATATCGCCGTGACCGCGCACATGGCCGCCAGCCACAGCCAGTTCCTGCTGCCGCCGCTGAACGCCACCACGGCCAGCGCCGCCGCCATGACGAACAGCGGCATGGCAGAACCCCTGCCACAGGCGCCGCCGCGGCAGCCATTGGTGGTGCAGACGTCATGTCCCTTGTCGCCCTTCATGGTCAGCGCGGCTCCTTGCCAAAGCGTTTGACGTATTCATCGCGCCCGCCGCTGGCCAGCGCGTCGGCCTGCGCCACCCAGTCGTCGCGCACTATGCGGCCCTTGAACTTGAGGCGCTCGTCCACCCATTTTATCTCCGCCG
>CAZXTT010000015.1:0-6757 GCA_964643775.1 uncultured Rhizobiaceae bacterium
CTCGCCCAGTTGCGGATTGACCAGAATGACCACCGGCGCCCGCTCATCACACTCCAGCGGCGCATCAGCCTTGCTCATGGCGGCAAACCTCCAAAACACCCCCCGCCGCCCACATATCACGGCAAGCACGCGGGAGGAAGCCGCGATCAACACCCCCAATACACCAGCCATGAACAGGCGGCGGTATCATGAGTTGATGCGGCGGCAAAAAGGGGAGCCTTATCAGCCCTGCTTTTTGGCCAGTTCCACCGCTTCCATTATCATTCTTTCGGCTTCCTCGTGGTGCCCCCAGCCCGCCGTCCTCACCCACTTGCCCTTTTCCAGGTCCTTGTAATGGGCAAAGAAATGCTCGATCTGCCTGAGCTGTATCTCTGGCAGGTCATCGATATCGTGAATGTCTTCATAGTGGCGGGTTATATGCGGGGCGGGCACGGCGACTATCTTTTCGTCCATGCCCTTTTCGTCCTGCATCTTGAGCACCCCCACGGGGCGCACCGCTATGATGCAGCCGGGAACCAGCGGCCGGGAGGAAATCAGCACCACGTCTATCGGGTCGCCGTCATCGCACAGGGTATGGGGAATGAAGCCGTAATTGCCGGGATAGCGCATGGGCGTGTAGAGGTAGCGATCGACCACCATGGCGCCGGCGTCCTTGTCCATCTCGTACTTGATCGGCTCGCCGCCTATGGGCACCTCTATGACCACGTTCACTTCATGGGGCGGATTTTCCCCGATGCTGATGGCATCCAGTCGCATATAATGATCCCCTTGATGTCGCTGATTTTTCCAAGGAAGGTGTCCACGGGCATGGCGCCTCCACGGGAAGTATTCCGGAGCCTGTCCCGCAACCCGTAACTGAAGGCTCTCCACGGGATCGGACAACGGGTCAAAGCGCCGTTTCCCGCCGGAAAGCCGGCTCAATGGCCGCAGCATCCTCCTCCGCCGTGGTGGTCGTGGCCGTGGTGGTCGTGGCCGCCCGGCTCGGGGGGTGGCAGGTCCTCCCCCGCCGCCAGGGCGGTGGCCGCCTGTAGCGGATCGCTCATGCTGGTGCGATGAACGCTGACCCCGCGCAGCGCCATCTTGCGCAGGAAGCCCGCGCCCGCCCCCGCCGTTATCAGCGCGTCCACCTCGTCTAGCGGATGGGGCGAGATTTCCAGCGTGTTGTGAATGGACATGCTCTTGGGCAACTCGAGCCGCCCGGCCTCCTCGACCTCGCCCGGCCCCTTGACCTCGTAAATGATGAAGCGCCGCGCCTTGCCGGCATGGCCGGTTATGGTGCGGAAATTCTGGCTCGATACGGCAATCTTCTTCATGACCGTGACCTCCCGCCGGCCCGGAACCCTGGCCCCGGGCCGGTGAAGCTCCATGGGTAGACGGGCGCGCGCCGTCAATGCGCGCGCACGCCGTTTTGTTCTTCCGCCTTGCCGGCGGCCTTGGCGGCGCGGGCGGCTTCCTCGGCTTCCTCGTCCCATTCTATGGGCTTCGGCTTCTCCGCCAGCGCCACTTCCAGCACCTTGTCCACGTGCGCCACCGGGATGATCTCCAGCCCCGACTTCACGTTGTCCGGTATCTCGGCCAGGTCCTTGACGTTGTCCTCGGGGATCAGCACCTTCTTGATGCCGCCGCGCAGGGCCGCCAGCAGCTTCTCCTTGAGGCCGCCGATGGGCAGCACCCGCCCGCGCAGGGTGATCTCGCCGGTCATCGCCACGTCATGGCGCACCTTGATGCCGGTGAGCACCGAAACGATGGCCGTGACCATGGCCACGCCGGCGGACGGCCCGTCCTTGGGGGTGGCCCCCTCCGGCACGTGCACGTGGATGTCGCGCTTGTCGAAGACGGTGGGGCGGATGCCGAAGTCCGGGGCCCGCGAGCGCACGTATGAGGCGGCGGCCGAGATCGACTCCTTCATCACGTCGCGCAGGTTGCCGGTCACCGTCATCTTGCCGCGGCCATACATCTCCACCGCCTCGATGGTCAGAAGCTCGCCGCCCACTTCCGTCCACGCAAGGCCGGTGACCACGCCCACCTGGTCCTCGCGCTCGGCTTCCGCGTGGCGGTAGCGGGGCACGCCTAGGAAGTCCTCGAGGTTCTTTTCCGTCACCCTGATCTTCTTCCTGCGGCTGGTGACCAGCTCCTTGACCGCCTTGCGCGCCAGCTTGTTTATCTCGCGCTCCAGCGAGCGCACGCCCGCCTCGCGCGTGTAGCGGCGGATCACCTCGCGCAGCGCCTCCCTGGTGATGGTCAGCTCGCCCTTCTTCAGCCCGTGGCTCTCCAGCGCCTTGGGGATCAGGTGGCGGATGGCTATCTCCATCTTCTCGTCCTCGGTGTATCCGGCGATGCGGATGATCTCCATGCGGTCGAGCAGCGGCGGCGGTATGTTGAGGGTGTTGGCCGTGGTCACGAACATCACCTGCGACAGGTCGTATTCGACCTCCAGGTAATGATCCATGAAGGTGGCGTTCTGCTCCGGGTCGAGCACCTCCAGCAGCGCCGAGGCCGGATCGCCGCGATAGTCCATGCCCATCTTGTCTATCTCGTCGAGCAGGAAGAAGGGGTTGACCGTGCCCGCCTTCTTCATCGACTGGATGACCTTGCCGGGCATCGAGCCTATGTAGGTGCGCCGGTGGCCGCGTATCTCGGCCTCGTCGCGCACGCCGCCCAGCGACATGCGCACGAACTTGCGCCCCGTGGCCCGCGCGATGGACTTGCCCAGCGACGTCTTGCCGACGCCGGGCGGCCCCACCAGGCACAGGATGGGCCCCTTCAGCTTTTTGGTGCGCTGCTGCACGGCGAGGTATTCGAGGATGCGCTCCTTGACTTTCTCCAGCCCGTAGTGATCGGCGTCCAGCACCTTGGCGGCGTAGTCGAGATCCTTGCGCACCTTCGACTTCTTGCTCCACGGTATGGACAGCAGCCAGTCGAGGTAATTGCGCACCACCGTGGCCTCCGCCGACATGGGCGACATCTGGCGCAGCTTCTTCAGCTCGGCCTCGGCCTTCTCGCGCGCCTCCTTGCTCAGCCTGGTCTTCTTTATCTTCTCTTCCAGCGCGGCGTATTCGTCCTCGCCTTCCGGCCCGCCGCCCAGCTCCTTCTGGATGGCCTTCATCTGCTCGTTGAGGTAATACTCGCGCTGCGTCTTCTCCATCTGGCGCTTGACCCGCGAGCGGATGCGCTTCTCCACCTGCAGGACGGAGATCTCGCCCTCCATGAAGCCATAGATCTTCTCCAGCCGCTTGCTGATGTCGGCGGCTTCCAGCAGCTCCTGCTTGTCGGCCAGCTTGATCGCCAGGTGCGCCGCCACCGTGTCGGCCAGCGTCGACGGATCGTCGATCTGGGCGATGGATTCGATGGCCTCCTGCGGCACCTTCTTGTTGAGCTTGACGTAGGTGGCGAAATGCTCCGCCACCGTGCGCGCCAGCGCCTCGGCCTCGGCGGCATCAGTGATGACGTCCTCCATGGCCTCGATCTCGGCCTCGTAATAGTCATCGAGGCGCGTGTAATCGACAATGCGCGCCCGCTCGTCGCCCTCCACCAGCACCTTGACGGTGCCATCGGGCAGCTTCAGCAACTGCATGACGCGCGCCACCGTGCCCACCCGGTAGATGTCCTCCGGGGCAGGCTCGTCATCGGCGGGGTTCTTCTGGGCCGCCAGCAAGATGCGCTTGTCGCCTTCCATCACCTGCTCGAGGGCCTTTATGGATTTCTCGCGGCCAACGAACAGCGGCACGATCATGTGCGGGAAGACCACGATGTCGCGCAGCGGCAGAACCGGCAAGCGATTGCCCGCCGCGGTTTCCTCATGCCGGATTTCAGGGGTGTCGTTCATGGTCTTTCGGATTCCTCGGGTTTTTCCATTGTAACTGCCGCGTTCAGGGGCCGCGCCCCGTCATTCCTGTCAGCGATGAGGGCGGCAGGAGATTCTCCAGCCAATCATGCTCCATGTTATCATGGATTCGCATCATGCCCGCCCATTATGGCCAATTTTCCACTTTCCGCCATGCAAGCAATGAAGCGCGGTAAACGCGGACCGGGGTTGGAACTCAAAAGGCAAGATGGGTGCCCCCGGCGGTTTTTTCAAGGTTTTCGCGAATAATTATCAACAGGCGAAAAATACCGCGCCGGAGCATTTTCCCCCAAACCGGGCCATCATGGCGACGGAAATCAGCCGTCGGGTGCGTATGTCCTGATGTATGGGGCGCGAGCAACCCCTCGTTTCAACATGAGCCAAACCCAGGGGGAACATGAGGACATGAACATGAAGAACAGGTTTTTGACCATTCTGGCCGCTGGCATGATGATGGCCGCGGGCGCGGCGCTGGCCGGTGACGGTGGCGGCGCGGCGGACGGCGGCAAGACGAACGGCGGCGGGCAGGACGATGGGCGCACCTTCGTGGAGATGCCGAGGCCCCAGCGCGATGCCTTCCTCGCCATGATGCGCGGCTTCGTGGAATCCATGGATGACATCAACAGCGCCCTGTC
This sequence comes from uncultured Rhizobiaceae bacterium, assembly GCA_964643775.1. GTDB lineage: Bacteria > Pseudomonadota > Alphaproteobacteria > Rhizobiales > Aestuariivirgaceae > Thermopetrobacter. The sequence goes on from CAZXTT010000015.1 coordinate 4,480, forward strand.
CGAGGGCGACTTCCGGGAGGTGGCGCGCATAGCCCGCGAGGACATGGGGCCGGCGCACGAGGTCATGGCCGTGCTGCGCTCCGCCGGTGTGCCGGAAGACAAGATAACCAAGGTGGTGACCAAGGCCCGCGCCGCCATGCAGGAAGTGGTGGACAACGGCGGCGGCCAGCCGAGGATAGGCCGCGTGGTCATGCAGACGCTGGGCCCGGACGTGCCCGATGCCTTCATGAATTGGATGCGGGAACACATGCGCAGCGGCGGGCTGGGGCGCTTCATGCCGGCGGAAATGCACGTGATGGGCGTCCAGATGCACTTGAGCGCCGCCGCCCTGGGCGATGTCGCCGCCACCGTGAGCGGCAAGCCCGGCGTGGAGGACTACAAAAAAGTCCTGGGCGCCCTGAACGAGATAACCGCCCAATGCCGCGCCTGCCACGCCTCCTGGAAGGTGTTCAAATAACTCCCCCCTCAACACGACCGAAAGAGGGCGCCGCCGCCCTCTTTCCCTCCCCTTGGACAAAAGCCCTTGAGATGCAGGATATTTGATGCCCGAAGAGTTGCCGGGGGGAAAATCAGCATGAGCCGTATGACTTTTATTTTCCATCTCTTTTCGATCCATGCCGATTTTCTCTCCGGGAACCGGCACCATGCATTTTGAGTCCAGCCCCTATCCGCCCCGGCGTTGGCGGCGCAGTTTTTCCCACCATGCGAGGCGCTTGTTTATGTCGCGCTCGAAGCCGCGCTCCACCGGCCTGTAGAAGCGCCGGCGGCCCATTTGCGGCGGGAAGTAGTCCTGCCCGGAGAAGGCGTCCGGCTGGTCGTGGTCATAGAGGTAACCGGCCCCGTATTCCTGCTTCTTCATCAGCCTGGTGGGCGCGTTGAGGATTGTCTTGGGCGGCATCAGCGAGCCGCTTTCCCGCGCCGCCTTCATGGCCTGCTTGTAGGCCACGTATAGGGCGTTGGACTTGGGCGCCGTGGCCAGGTAGACCACCGCCTGGGCTATCGCCAGCTCCCCCTCCGGGCTGCCCAGTTGCTCGTATGTTTCGCGCGCCGCCAGCGCCTGTTCCAGCGCCCGCGGATCGGCCAGCCCTATGTCCTCCGAGGCCATGCGCACGACGCGCCGCGCTATATACAGCGGATCCTCCCCGGCGGCGAGCATGCGCGCCAGCCAGTAGAGGGCGGCGTCCGGGTCGGAGCCGCGCACCGACTTGTGCAGCGCCGAGATGAGGTTGTAATGGCCGTCGCGCGCCTTGTCGTATATGGGCGGGCGGCGGCTGGACAGCTCCAGCAGCGCCGCCTCGTCGAGCCGCTCCCCCTCCCGCCCGGCGGCATATACGTCCTCCACCATGTTGAGCAGGTAGCGGCCATCGCCGTCGGCCATGGCGATGAGCTTCCCGCGGGCCTCGCCGGTCAGCGGCAGCGGGCGGCCCACATGCGCCTCGGCGCGCTTCAGCAGCTCCTCCAGCGCCGCCTCGTCCAGCGCCTTCAGCACCAGCACCTGGCAGCGCGACAGCAGCGCCGCGTTCAGCTCGAAGCTGGGATTTTCCGTGGTCGCCCCCATGAGGGTGATCGTCCCTTCCTCCACCACCGGCAGGAAGGCGTCCTGCTGGGCGCGGTTGAAGCGGTGTATCTCGTCGACGAACAGCACCGTCCCCTCCCCCGCCGCGTGGCGCTCGCGCGCCGCCGCGAACACCTTGCGCAAGTCGGAAACGCCGGAGAATATGGCCGACAACTGCTCGAAATGCCCGCCCGCCTGCCCGGCCAGCAGGCGCGCCATGGTCGTCTTGCCGCTGCCCGGCGGCCCCCACAGGATGAGCGACGGCAGCCGCCCCGCCTCCAGCAGGCGGCTCAGCACGCCATCGGGCCCGACGATATGATCCTGCCCCACCACCCCGGCAAGCTCGCCGGGGCGCAGCAGGTCGGCCAGCGGCCGGCTGCCCTTAGCTTCCCCTTCCGCCAGTGGCAAGGGGCCCGGTTGTTTCTTCCTGCTCATCTCTCGCTTTCCATCAAACCACGGGAAGAGTGACCGCCGGCAATGGCCCGCGTCAAGCGCTTTCCCGTCATGACGGTGGTTCGCCCGGCGGAAAAGATGTTATTGCCCCATTGCCTGACGGGTCTGCTTTCTTCATATCAGGCACGGCGACAATTTCATGGGTTTCATGAGCAATGACCACCATCTGGCTGCTGGCCGCCGCCATAGCGCTGTTCGGGGCCACCCACATATTACCCGCCCTGCCGCGGGCCCGCGCCCGCGCCCGCGAGATGCTGGGAGCGCTATACA
>CAZXTT010000016.1:0-8006 GCA_964643775.1 uncultured Rhizobiaceae bacterium
CGATCTGGTCACGCCAGGCGGGCCAGTTTTGCAACATGGCCTGAAGATAATCCATCGGCTTTCCCCGAACCCAACAGCCCCCCGGCTGCGCCGCAACCTATCCACTGCGGGCAATCACGGCAAGGGGACAAAGGGGGAATGGGGTTGTGGGAATATTTTCGCCCTCACAGGCCGGGATTTCCGGACGGCATTCATACATCTTTCAAAGGAGTGCGGTAATGAGGAGCATGAAACTTCATTCAGCAATGGTGTTATCGTAACTGATTGAAAAACATTAAAAATTACACTCTCACTCAGTCATTCCCCGGCTTGACCGGGGAATCCATGTGGCATTGCCGCCATTCGGAGTTGGAGAATTATGGGAGCCGGTCTGCAGTCATCAAATTGTATTGCGAATGTTCCTTAAAATCATTCAGTCTATTAATTGAGATGGAACAGTAACCCACTCCTTGCAAAGCCCGCCCTCAGAAGAATGTTTCATCGCAATAAGCTGTGCATAAGGTGGCGGAAGGGCGGTGTTCCGGGGGGTGGGGGGTGGTAAGGTTTTTTGCATGGGAGGACTGGATGAAAACAGGCCGCCGCTGCTCGAGGCGCGGGGCATCAGCAAGCGGTTCGGCGACATACTGGCCAATGACGGGGTTTCGCTGGCGGTGCGGGCGGGCGAGATCCATGCCCTGCTGGGGGAGAACGGGGCGGGGAAATCGACCCTCGTCAAGATCATCTACGGGGCGCTGGAGGCCGATGGCGGCGAAATCCTCATAGACGGGCGGGCGGTGCGCATGGGCAGCCCGGCGCGGGCGCGCGAGCTGGGCATCGGCATGGTGTTCCAGCATTTCTCGCTGTTCGAGCCGCTGTCGGTGGTGGAGAACATAGCCCTCGCCATGCCCGCCGGCGACATGAGCGGGCTGGCGAGGCGCATCGAGGAGGTGTCGCGCCATTACGGGCTGCCGCTCGACCCGATGGCGCTGGTGGCCGACCTTTCGGTGGGCGAGCGCCAGCGGGTGGAGATCGTGCGCTGCCTGCTGGCCGATCCGCGCATCATCATACTGGACGAGCCGACCTCGGTGCTGACCCCGCAGGAGGCGGAGGGGCTGTTCGAAACCCTGCGGCGGCTGGCCGCGGAGGGGCGCGGCATCGTCTACATCTCCCACCGGCTGGAGGAAGTGCGCGAGCTGTGCCATTCGGCGACCATATTGCGCCACGGCAAGGTGGTGGAGACGCTCGACCCGCGCGGCAAGACGGCCGGGGAGCTGGCGCGGCTGATGGTGGGGGCCGACATCCACGACGTGCGCGCGCAAGGCGGCGAGGCGCACCCCGGCGAGCCGCTCCTGCACGTGCGCGACCTGACCATGCCGCAGCCGGGGCCCTTCGGGGTGGCGCTATACGGGATCAACCTCGACGTGCGCGGCGGCGAGGTGGTGGCCATCGCCGGGGTGGCGGGAAACGGCCAGCGCGAGCTGTTCCGCGCCATATCCGGCGAGCGGCTGGCGCAGGGGCACGGGGTGATATTCATCCATGGGCGCGACGTGTCGCGGCAGGGCATAAACGACCGCCGCCGGGCGGGGGCGGCCTTCGTGCCGGAGGAGCGGCTGGGCCATGCCTGCGTGCCGCTGATGAGCCTGAGCGAGAACCTGGTGCTGTCGCATCACGGGGCCGAGGCGGCGATGGTGCGGCGCGGCTTCATCGACCTGAAGCTGGCGCGCGAGAAGGCGCGGGAGGTCATAGAGCGCAACGACGTGCGCGGGGCCAGCCCGGAAAAGCCGGCGCAGGCGCTCTCCGGCGGCAACCTGCAGAAATTCATCATGGGCCGCGAGCTGGCGAGGAGGCCGGCGCTGCTGGTCGTCAACCAGCCCACCTGGGGGGTGGACGCCGGGGCGGCGGCGATGATCCGCCAGGAGCTGATAGACCTGGCGCGGGCGGGCTCGGCGGTGCTGGTCATCTCGCAGGACCTGGACGAGATATTCGAAATAGCCGACCGCGTGGCGGTGATCTCGCGCGGCGAGCTGTCGGAGGCGCGGCCCGCCGGCGAGCTGGATCGCGAGAAGATCGGCCTGCTGATGGCCGGGGCGCACGAGACGGCGGCGGGACAGGCGGCGGGAGGGGCGTCATGATGGTGGTGGAGAAACGCCCGCGGCCATCGCCGCTGTGGCGGTGGGCGGCGCCATTGCTGGCCATCGTGCTGGCGGTGATGGCCGGGGCGGTGATGTTCGCGCTGCTGGGGCACGATCCGCTGGTGGCCCTGCATGCCTATTTCATCGAGCCCCTGACTTCCGCCTGGTCGCTGGAGGAGCTGGTGGTCAAGGCGACGCCGCTGACCATCATCGGCGCGGGGCTGGCCTTCGCCTACCGGGCCAACGTGTGGAACATCGGGGCCGAGGGGCAACTGGTCATGGGGGCCATCGCCGGTTCGCTGATACCCATACTGCTGCCGGGGTGGAACGATCCGCTGGCGCTCGTGGCCATGCTGGCGCTGGGGGCGCTGGGCGGGGCGGCATGGGGGGCCATTCCGGCCTTCCTGAAGAACCGCTTCAACGCCAACGAGATACTGACCTCGCTGATGCTGGTCTACGTGGCGCAGCTGTTTCTCGACTGGCTGGTGCGCGGGCCGCTGCGCGATCCGAAGGGCTTCAACTTCCCCAAGTCGGTGAGCTTCGAGGGCTGGCACGTCATGCCGGCATTGGCCGGGCGGGTGCATATCGGGGCGATCATCGCGGTGCTGGCGGTCATCGCCCTGTGGGTGGTGCTGGCGCGCATGCGCTTCGGCTTCATGGCGCGGGTCATGGGGCTGGCCCCGCGGGCGGGGATGTTCGCGGGGTTCTCGGCGCGCGGCATGACGCTGGGGGCCTTCCTGCTGTCGGGGGCGCTGGCCGGGCTGGCGGGCATCGGCGAGGTGGCGGGCGCGGTGGGGCAGTTGCAGCCGTCCATCTCGCCCGGATACGGGTTCACGGCGATAATCGCCGCCATGCTGGGGCGGCTGTCGCCGCCGGGGGTGATGCTGGCGGCGCTGTTGCTGGCGCTCACCTACCTCGGCGGGGAATCGGCGCAACTGGCGCTCAACATGACCGACAAGGTGTCGCAGGCCTTCCAGGGGATATTGCTGTTCTTCGTGCTGGCCTGCGACGTGCTGGTCAATTACCGCATCCGCTGGAAGGGGGCGAAGCGCGGCGTGGGCGGCTCCATGGGCGAGGCTGGTGGCGGCTCCGTGGGCGAGGCCGGGGAGGTGGCGTCATGAGCGGGTTCGAGGCCTTCATGCTAACCGTGATAACCGCCGCCACGCCGCTGTTGCTGGCGGCCATGGGCGAGCTGGTGGTGGAGCGCGCGGGCGTGCTCAACCTCGGCGTCGAGGGGATGATGGTGATGGGGGCGGTGAGCGCCTTCGCCGCGGCGCACGCCAGCGGCAGCCCGCTGCTCGGGGTAATTGCCGGGGCGCTGGCCGGGGCGGCGCTGGCGGCGCCGTTCGCCTTCCTCACCCAGAACCTGGCCACCAACCAGGTGGCCACCGGGCTGGCGCTGACGCTCCTGGGGCTTGGCCTGTCGGGGCTGATCGGCGAGGGCTTCGTGGGCACGCCGGGGCAGCGGCTGGAGGCGCTGAACGTGCCGGGGCTTTCCGCCATTCCGCTGATCGGGCCGCTGCTGTTCTCCCATGACCTGCTGGTCTACCTGTCGTTCGCCATGACGGGGGCGGTCATGTGGTTCCTGTTCCGCAGCCGCGCCGGGCTCATACTGCGGGCCGTCGGGGTCAACCACGCGGCGGCCCACGCGCTGGGCCACCCGGTGATCCGGGTGCGCTGGCTGGCCATACTGTTCGGCGGCGTGATGGCGGGGCTGGCGGGGGCCTACCTCTCGCTGGCCTATACCCCGCAGTGGACGGAGAACATGACCGCCGGGCGCGGCTGGATCGCGCTGGCGCTGGTGGTCTTCGCCACCTGGCGGCCATTGCGCGTGCTGGCCGGGGCATACCTGTTCGGCGCCGTGTGGATACTGGGGCTGCACGCCCAGGCGGCGGGGCTCGGCCTGCCTTCACAACTGCTGGCGGCTCTGCCATACATGGTGACCATAGCGGCGCTGGCGGTTATTTCGCGCAATCGCACGCTGACGCTGACCAACACGCCGGCCAGCCTCGGCATTCCATTCGTACCCGACAGATAACAGGGAGGCTCGTCAGACCAATGACCATCATCAACAGACGCAACCTGCTGAGCGCCACGCTGGCGCTGGCGCTCGTTCCCGCCGCCGTGTCCGGGGCGGCGCTGGCCGGTGACGACAAGCTCAAGGTGGGCTTCATCTACGTCGGCCCGATCGGCGATCACGGCTGGAGCTACCAGCATGACCAGGGGCGGCTGGCCATCGAGAAGGCGCTCGGCGACAAGGTGAAGACCAGCTACCTGGAGAAGGTGCCGGAAGGCCCGGACGCCGAGCGCGCCCTGGAGCGCATGGTGCGCTCCGGCCACAAGCTGATATTCGCCACCTCGTTCGGCTACATGGACACGGTGCTGAAGGTGGCCAAGCGCCACCCGGACGTGAAGTTCGAGCACGCCACCGGCTACAAGCGGGCGGCCAACGTCTCCACCTATTCGTCGCGCTTCTACGAGGGGCGCTACATCATCGGGCGCATCGCGGCGAAGATGTCGAAAAAGGGCATGGCCGGATACATAGCCTCCTTCCCCATTCCGGAGGTGGTGCGGGGGATAAACGCCTTCCTGCTGGGGGCGCAGTCGGTGAACCCGGATTTCAGGATCAAGGTGGTGTGGGTCAACACCTGGTATGACCCGGGCAAGGAGGCCGACGCGGCCAAGGTGCTGATCTCGCAGGGGGCCGACATAATCACCCAGCACACCGACTCGGCGGCCCCCATGCAGGTGGCGGCGGAGAAGGGGGTATATGCCTTCGGGCAGGCCTCGGACATGATAAAGTTCGGCCCCAAGACGCAGCTCACCGCCATCATCGACAACTGGGGCCCCTATTACGCGGCGCGCGCCAAGGCGGCGCTCGACGGCTCGTGGAAGAGCAAGGACACATGGGGCGGGCTTAAGTCCGGCATGGTGGTCATGGCCCCCTACACCAACATGCCCGACGAGGTGAAGAAGATGGCCGAGGAGACGGAGGCGGCCATCCGCGAGGGCAAGCTGCACCCCTTCGCCGGGCCCATTCATGACCAGCAGGGCAAGCTGCGGGCCAAGAAGGGCGAGACGCTCGACGACGGGACGCTGCTGGGCATGAACTGGTATGTAAAGGGCGTCGACGACAAGCTGCCCAAGTAGGCAGGCCGGGCAGAGGCAGAATGCCGCCGCCGCGGCGCCGGAGGAAATGAACGAAACAACCGTGGCCGGGAGGGCAAACCCCTCCCGGCTTTTTCGTCTTCAGGCCGTTGCGGCCCACAACCGGACGGCAAGCATGGCAGGGCGGAATGGGGTGGGCTGGGGGGTGAGCTGGCGGCGGGCGCGGCATTGTGACTCGCCCGCGGCCGGGAGCAGGCCGGGAGGCGGTGCGTTTTGGGGGATTTCGGGCGCCGTTACGCAGGCGATTCAATATTGCCCGGCGCGGGCTTTCATCGCTGCCTCTGGACAAACGATTCCTCTTTCGAATCAATGGGGGCATGTGATTCGTTAATAAATCGTTTCGCACCCGTAATGCCTGGCGGGAGGCAGGGGGCGCGGCGAGGGGGAGAACCTGTGCACAAGGCGCGGCTGGAAAACCTGTTCGTGAAGGAGGGCGGCAATGCCCATGCCTTCAGCGGACGGCGCATCGTCGGCGCGCTCATGCATGACAAGGCCCTGCGGCGGATCATCAATATCTCGACAATCGTATTCCTGCTGATGCTGACGGTGGCGCTGGTGGCGCACCTCACGGCGCTGCACCGGGAGCAGGTTTCGGCGCGCCAGCACATGTCGCTGCTGCTCGTGAAGCTGGCCGCCGACGAGCTGGGGCGCGAACTGGTGGATGGCGGCGGGACATGGCGCATGCCGGTGGACGACGACCTGAAGCGCGCCCTGCCGGAAGGAGCGGAAGAGGGGCGGCTGTGGCTGGTGGCCGACGCCGGTGGCGTGGTGCGGGCCGCCTGGCCCAAGGACAGCGGCGGCGGGTGGCGCGGCAAGCGGCTGGAGGACGTGCTGCCGTCCGTGCCGGTGAGCGGCAAGGCGGGCGAGCCGGTGAAACGCCTGTTGGACATTGGAGAGCGCCGGGTGATGGTGGCGGCGGTGGCGCTCAGCCCGTGGCCGGGGACGCTGCTGGTGGTGGAGGAGCTGCCGTCGGCGCTGTCGGTGGTGATGGACGGCGGGGCGGGAATTTCATCGCTGTTCCTGCTGACGGCGGTGATGATTCTGGCGCTGGCCGCGGCCTACAACTGGCAGAGCACGCAAGCCGACAATGCTTCGCGGGCGCTGGCGGTGGCCACCTCGCGGCTGGACGCGGCGCTCGACCGGGGGCGCTGCGGGCTGTGGGACTGGGACGTGGCGCGCGGGCGCATTTTCTGGTCGCATTCCATGTATTCGATGCTCGGCATGGAGGCGCAGAGGGAATACCTCTCATATGGCGAGATAGCCGCCCGCCAGCATCCGCAGGACATGCCCATGGAGCAACTGGCCGAGAGCATGCTGGCCAATGGCGAGAACAGCTTCGATTACGAGTTCCGCATGCGCCACGAGGATGGCCACTGGGTGTGGCTGCGGGCGCGCGGGGCGCTGGTCGAGGGCGGCGGCGGCGAGGCCCCGCACCTGGTGGGCATAGCCATAGACATCTCCCGGCAGAAGCTGGCCGACAAGGCAAACAAGGAGGCGGAGACACGGCTGCGCGACGCCATCGAGACGATCGCCGAATCCTTCGTGCTGTGGGATGCCGAAAGCCGCCTCGTCATGTGCAATTCGAAATACCGCCAGTTCCACTCGCTGCCGGTCTCCATCTGCCAGCCGGGGACGCCCTACGAGGAAGTGATGAAGGCGGCGCGCAAGCCCAAGGTGAAGAAGCGCCATTCCATCCATTGCGACGAAAGCGGCGAGGAAGTGGCGGTGGAGGTGCAACTGGCCGACGGGCGCTGGGTGCAGATAAGCGAGCGGCGCACCCGCGACCGCGGCTTCGTCTCGGTGGGCACCGACATCACCGACCTGAAGCGCCAGCAGGAGCGGCTGCGCCAGTCGGAGGAGGAACTGAAGGCGACCATCGACGAGCTGGAAAAGGCGCGCATGGAGCAGGAGCAGCAGAAACAGCGCCTGGCCGACCTGGTGGACCGCTACCTGAGGGCCTCGGAAGAGGCGCAGGAGGCATCGCGGGCCAAGTCGGAATTCCTCGCCGCCATGAGCCACGAGCTGCGCACGCCGCTGAACCCGATAATCGGTTTCGCCCAGGCCATGCAGGCGCAGGTGTTCGGCCCGCTGCCGGAGAAATACGCCGAATACGCGCGCGACATAGAGCGCTCGGCGGCCCACATGGCGGAGCTGGTCAACGACATCCTCGACATGTCGAAGATCGAGGCGGGCAAGGTGGAATTGGCCGTGGAGGAGAGCGACCTGGCGGCCATTGCGCGGCAGGCCATGGAGATGGCGGCCGGGGACGCACGGGCCAAGGGGGTGAAGCTGGAAGGCGCCCTGCCCTCCTCCATGGCGCTCATGGGCGATCCGCTGCGGCTGCGCCAGGTGGTGCTGAACATCCTGTCCAACGCGGTGAAGTTCACCCCCGAAGGCGGCATGGTGAAGGTCAGCGGCGAGGTGACGGATGGCGAGGCGCGGCTGGTGATAAGCGATACCGGGATAGGCATACCAGAGGATCAGCTGAAGAATATCTGCAAGCCATTCGTGCAGGTGGCCAGCCAGTTCTCGCGCGGCCACGGGGGCTCCGGGCTGGGGCTGGCCATTTCGCTGTCGCTGGTGAAGATGCACGGCGGCAGGCTGGAGATAGACAGCCGCGAGGGCGAAGGCACGCGGGTGACCATTTCCCTGCCGGCTCTGGCGGAGGAACAGGGCGCCGCTTCCTGAAGTTATCCCCACGATCATAAATGTTCTTGATTTGTTCTT
>CAZXTT010000017.1:0-5925 GCA_964643775.1 uncultured Rhizobiaceae bacterium
ACGTCGCTGTTCATCCTGCTGACAAGCTCATCGACGGAGCAGAATTTCTCGTCGGGGCGGATGAAGGAGATGAAATCGACCACCAGCCGCCGCCCGTAGAGGTCGCCTTCGAAGCCGGGGAGGAAGACCTCTAGGAAGCGCTCGTCGCTGTCGAAGGTGGGGCGGGTGCCGATGTAACCGGCGCCGCGCCAGCCGGATGGGTGCGGCAGGGGCGGCAAGTGGCCGGTATCGCCGCCGGCGGGGCGCACCCGCATGGCGTATATGCCCTGCCGCGGCTCGCAGCCCTCGGGCAGGCGGATATTGGCGGTGGGAAAGCCGATCTCGCGCCCCCGCCGGTCGCCGCTGACCACCTCGCCTTCCACCATCCACCAGTAGCCCAGCTCATGGGCGGCGCGGTGCGGGTGCCCGTGGCGCAGGTGGGTGCGGATGGAGGAGGATGAGAAGGGAGCCAGCCCGTCGTCATCGGCCACCTGATCGACCACGGTGACGGAAAAGCCGTATTTGCCGCCCAGCTCGCACATCATCTCCGGGTTGCCCTTGCGGCCATGGCCGAAGTGGAAGTCATAGCCGGTGACCACGTGGGCCACCTCGAGGGCCTCCACCAGGTAGCGGCGCACGAATTCCTCCGGCTCCAGCATGGCCATGTCGCGCGAAAAGGGAAGCACGGCGGTGAAATCCCCGCCCATGGCGGCCAGCAGGCGGCTTTTCATCGCCAGCGGCGTGAGGCGGAACATCGGCTCGTCGGGGCGGAACAGGTCGCGCGGGTGGGGCTCCAGCGTCACCATGCCCCAGGGCACGCCTTCGGGGGCGATGCCGCGGGCGCTGGCCAGCAGTTGCTGGTGGCCGCGATGCACGCCGTCGAAATTGCCGATGGCGACAACCGCGCCACGGGCCTTTTCGGGGGCCGGGCCGTCGAGGGTGAAAACTTCCGTCATCGGGCTATCCTTCCCTCGCCGGGGCGATCACCACCGCCTCGCCGCGCAGCACCACCTTGCCGCCCGACAGGCAGCGGGTGGCCAGCGTGACGCGGCGTCGGCGCTGGTCGATGCCGGTTATCTCCACTTCCGCGGTGACTTCCTCGCCGATGAACACCGGGGCGCGGAAGGACAGGGATTGCGATAGGTATACGGCCCCCTTGCCCGGCAGGCGGGTGCCGAGCACGGCGGAGATCAGGGAGGCCGTGAGCATGCCGTGAACCACCGGCCTGCCGAACGGCGTGGCGGCGGCGAAATCGGCGTCGAGGTGGGCCGGGTTCTCGTCGCCGGTCACGCGGGCGAAGGCGCGCACCTCCTCTTCCCCCAGCAGGCGGGTCAGCGAGGCCTTCATGCCCACCTGCATGTCGTCGATGAATACCTGCTCCACCTTATCCATTGCCTGCCTCACTGCCCATTGCCTGTTTCACTCCCGGCCTTTCCACACCAGCCGTTCCATCACGCCAACCAGGTTCACCCCCGGCGCTTCCCTTTCGATGCGCCGCACTATGGCCTCGACGAGGCTTTCAGGCAATTCCCCCCCGGCGAGTTCCTCGTGCAGGCCCGAAGCTATGTATAGCGCCGCTATGCCGAACCTGGCCGCGCCCAGCATGTCGGTGGCCGGGCCGTCTCCTATGGCGAGGATTTCCCCCTTGTCCACGCCGCGCCCGGCCGCCGCGCGCGCCTTTTCCATGCTCATCTCGTAGATGGGCGCATATGGCTTGCCGGCCAGCAACACCTCGCCGCCCAGCTCCTCGTATATCATGGCCAGCGCCCCGCCGCAGGGGATGACCTTGCCGCCGTGGCGCACCTTGATGTCGGGGTTGGCGCAGATCATCGGCAGGCGGCGTTCGGCCAGCCGCGCCAGCATTTCGCGGTATTCCTCCGGCTGTTCGTTCCGGTCGTCATAGAGGCCGGAACAGAGGATCATCTGCGCCTCCTCCTCGCCGGTGAAGGTCACCGGCAGGCCATCGCGCAGGCGGGCGTCCTTGGGCGGGCCGAGGTGGAACACCTTCGCCCCGGGGTGGCGGGACAGGGCGGCCTGGGTCACGTCGCCGGAAGTTACAATGTCGTCCCATGCGTCGCGGGGAACGCCGAAGCCGTCTATCTGCTCGATCAGCGCCTTCCTGGGGCGCGGCGAATTGCTGATGAGGATGACCACGCCGCCGTTGCGGCGGTGCATGGCAAGGGCGCGGCAGGCCTCCGCGTCGGCGGCCACCCCGTCATGCACGACGCCCCATATGTCGCAGAACCACACGGGAAAGCGCCCCGACAGGGGGGATACGTCATCGAGCAAGGCGGCGCGCGGCGCTTTGGTCATGGGCGGGTTTTCCATCGCTGCGGGAGGTGTGATGATTCAGGCGGCGTCCTTGCGGCCGGGAGCCGAACCGGCCGGAGCGGGCCGGGCGGGCCGGGAAGCGGGCGGGGAGTCATTGCCCTTGCCCTCCGGCGCGGCAAGGCGCACCCGCCGCGGCGGCGAGAAGGCGCGGCCACGGGCCAGGCGCAGGAAGGGCTTGAGGCGCGCCACCATGCGCTGATCGTCCACATGGCTGGCTATCAGTTGCAGACCGGCCTGCGTGGCCTTGCCAAGTGCCGTGCCGCCATCGGCGGCCAGCGAAGCCGATATGGCCCTTGCGTCCATGTCCAGCCAGTGAAAGCCGAGCTTCTTGAGCGCCGCCGCTTCCAGCTTGCCGGGATGCGCCCCCGACAGGGACAGCGGCACGCCATGCTGGGCCAGCCAGGCCAGCCCCAGCATGCCATCCTCGCCGAGCATGGACAGTGTCTGTTGCGATATGTCGAGTATCAATCGGCCGGCCACGCCGGCATTTTCCTTCAGGAATGCCTCGAGCCCGTCACGGAAGGTGGCGGAAGCAAGGGAGGCTGGCATGAGCGGGCATATGACGGGCATGTCGTGCCCCCTGGCGGCAAGGCGGCGCAGGAAAGCGGCCGTTTCTTCCAGCGCCTTCATGTCGAAGGCCGTGGCCACCCCGAGGCGCGAGGCGCGCAGGCCCGCCTGAGCGCCGAGAAACAGCCGCTCGCCATCGGCGGCAAGCGCCGGAACGGCGCGGTAAAGGGCGGTGCGGCCAGCGGCCATGTCGGCCACCGGCTCCATGTAGAGACGAAAGGCGCTCAATTGGCCGGCAGCCGGAGGGGTGGCGGCGGGCGATGATGAGCTTGATGTGCTTGCGGCCCGGCGCGGGGAGGCTGTCCTGCCCCGTGGGGCCGGATTGGCGGCGCCGGAGGCGGAAGCAGGCTTGCCGGATGGCCGCTCTTCGGCCGCTGGGGCTTGCCGGTCATTGGCCACGCGGCCCGTCATGGCGCTGGCCGCCATTTCGCCTTTCAGGCGCTTCAGTTGATGGTCGAGGGCGGACAATTCCGCCCGCAATCCCGCCACCATGCGCCTGAGGCCAATCGTTGCGTTGCGCGCCCGCCCTGCGCCGGTCCATGCGCCGGTGAAAAACAGCACCTGCGCCGCCGCCATCGGCAACAGCGCCATGAGCAGGGAGGGCTTGAGCGGCCAGCCCAGGCCCCAGGCAGCGGCGGCCAGCCCCGCACCGGCAATGGTGAACACGAGCGGCAGGATGTAGAACATGAATGTCCTGGCGAATGTTTTCATGGTCCCGAATTCGTATCGGACAGTTACCTTCCTGCGCGGCAGCGGATGCATGGTAGTGGCAAAAAGGCGGTTGGACAACCGCTACCTTGCCGTAATGGCGTTGATCGCGGCCATTGGGGCCTGGGGTCTGGTCTCAATAAACGCGTGGATGCCCGCGCGTTAACGACAGGAGGAAAAAATTTCCCCCACTCCCTTGACGGCGGGTATCGAGGCTACTATCTCCGCCTCGGATGTTAGCACTCTCCCGCGGGGAGTGCCAACAGCCGCATGGACGGCGATGCCTCAAGTGGACTGCCGCAACCATGCACGGATGTGATCCGTCATGCTCCCCGGCTTTGCCCAAGGGGGGCTGGGAACCATGAACAGCTATACACGAACTGTGACAATTGACTTTCAAGGAGTAACAGGCATGACGTTTCGTCCCTTGCATGACCGCGTTCTCGTGCGTCGCATCGAGGAAGAGAACAAGACCGCCGGTGGCATCATCATTCCCGACACCGCCAAGGAGAAGCCCCAGCAGGGCGAGGTGATCGCGGTTGGCGCGGGAGCCCGCGACGAAAGCGGCAAGCTGATTCCGCTCGATGTCAAGGTGGGCGACAAGGTGCTGTTCGGCAAGTGGTCGGGCTCCGAGGTAACGCTGGATGGCGAGGAGCTGCTGATCATGAAGGAATCCGACATCCTGGGCATTATCGAATAAGCCCGCCCGAACCTGACGAGACGACACGAAACGAAACACGATCCCATTTGAAGAGAGGTTGAAGAAACCATGTCTGCCAAGGAAGTGAAATTCGGCTTCGAGGCCCGCGAGGCCATGCTGCGCGGCGTTGACGTGCTGGCCAACGCCGTCAAGGTGACGCTCGGCCCCAAGGGCCGCAACGTGGTCATCGAGAAGGCCTTCGGCGCGCCGCGCACCACCAAGGACGGCGTCACCGTGGCCAAGGAGATAGAGCTGGAGAACAAGCTGGAGAACATGGGCGCGCAGCTGGTGCGCGAGGTGGCGTCGCGCACCAACGACGTGGCCGGTGACGGCACCACCACCGCCACCGTGCTGGCCCAGGCCATCGCCCACGAGGGCATGAAGCTGGTGGCCGCCGGCATGAACCCCATGGACCTGCGCCGCGGCATCACCCAGGCGGTGCAGGCGGTGGTGGAAGACCTCAAGAAGCGCGCCAAGAAGGTCAAGACCTCCGAGGAGGTGGCCCAGGTGGGCACCATCTCGGCCAACGGCGAGAAGGAGATCGGCGACCTGATCGCCGAGGCCATGCAGAAGGTCGGCAACGAGGGCGTCATCACCGTCGAGGAGAACAAGGGCCTGGAGACGGAGCTGGAGGTGGTCGAGGGCATGCAGTTCGACCGCGGCTACCTGTCGCCCTACTTCATCACCAACCCCGACAAGATGATCGCCGAGCTGGAAGACCCCTACGTGCTGGTCTATGACAAGAAGCTCTCCGGCCTGCAGGCCATCCTGCCGCTGCTGGAGTCCGTCGTCCAGTCCAACCGTCCGCTGCTCATCATCGCCGAGGACGTGGAGGGCGAGGCGCTCGCCACCCTGGTGGTCAACCGCCTGCGCGGCGGCCTGAAGGTGGTGGCGGTGAAGGCTCCGGGCTTCGGCGACCGCCGCAAGGCCATGCTCGAGGACATCGCCATCCTCACCGGCGGCCAGGTGGTTTCCGAGGATCTCGGCATCAAGCTGGAGAACGTCACCATCGACATGCTGGGCACCGCCAAGCGCGTGGTGGTGGACAAGGACAACACCACCATCATCGACGGGGCCGGCGCCAAGGAAGACATCGAGGCGCGCATCGCCCAGATCAAGAAGCAGATCGAGGACACCACCTCCGACTACGACCGCGAGAAGCTGCAGGAGCGGCTGGCCAAGCTGGCCGGCGGCGTGGCCGTCATCAAGGTGGGCGGCGCCACCGAGGTGGAGGTCAAGGAGCGCAAGGATCGCGTCGATGACGCCCTCAACGCCACCCGCGCGGCGGTCGAGGAAGGCATCGTGCCCGGCGGCGGCGTCGCCCTGCTGCGCTCCAAGAAGGTGCTGGAGAAGCTGAAGGGCGAGAACGAGGACATCCAGGCGGGCATCGACATCATCTCGCGCGCCTTGGAGGCCCCCATCCGCCAGATTGCCGCCAACGCCGGCGTGGAAGGCGCCATCGTCGTCGGCAAGGTGATGGAAGGCAAGAAGGACACCTTCGGCTTCAACGCCCAGAGCGGCGAATACGGCGACATGATCGACATGGGCATCATCGACCCGGTCAAGGTGGTGCGCACGGCGCTGGAGGATTCCTCCTCGGTGTCGGGCCTGATGATCACCACCGAGGCGGCGATCGCCGA
>CAZXTT010000018.1:0-9563 GCA_964643775.1 uncultured Rhizobiaceae bacterium
GGGCGGTGTGGCGCAGGTGGGCGAAACCGGCGACGAGGTTGCCTTGCACCATGCCGTCAAAGCGGCCGTCGATGCCGTGGCCGCGCCTGACATGCCATGCGAAGCGGCCGTTCTCCAGGCCGTGCAGGGAGGCGTGGTGGAATTCATGGGCCGACACCGTCCCGCCATGGGGGGACGGGCTCCACGGGGCCTCGCCGGTGGGGGCGAGGTGGATTATGCCGCGCCCCTGGGGGCGGGTGTTCATCACCGCGCGGGTGGGCAACACGCCGCACATGGCGGCCTTTTCGCCGCGCCAGGAGATGGACCGGGAAAGATACATGAGGCCGCCGCATTCGGCATAGGTCGGCAGGCCGGCCTCTATTGCGCCGCGGATGGCGTCGCGCATGGAGGAGTTGGCCTCCAGCGCCGCCATGTGGGTTTCGGGGAAGCCGCCGCCGAGGAACAGGCCGTCGATGTCCTCCGGCAGGGCCTCGTCGGCAATGGGCGAGAAGGGGACGAGGCGCGCCCCGGCGCGGGCGAAGGCCTCCATGTCGTCCTCGTAGTAGAAGCAGAAGGCGTCATCGCGGGCGATGGCTATGCGCACTTCACGCGCACCCGCCGGGGCAGCCGGGGCGGCGGCGGGCGATGGAGGAGCGGCGGGAGGGGCGGGCATGGGCGGGGCGTCTTCGGCGATGGCAAGCAGCCGGTCGAGGTCCACGGCCTCGGCGAGGCGGCTGCCCATGTAGTTCATGCGCTCGTCGAGGGTGGCCATGTCGCCGGGGGTTATCAGGCCGAGGTGACGTTCCTCGAGGACGAGGGCGGAATCGCGACCGACGGCGCCCAGCACCCGCATGTCGGTATAGCGCTCGATGGCGGCGCGCAGTTTCTTCTCGTGGCGGGGGGTGCCCACCTTGTTGAGGATGACGCCCGCGATGTTCACCCGCGGGTCGAACGACTGGTAGCCGATGAGCAGCGGGGCTATGCCGCGCAACAGGCCCTCGGCGTCGATGACCAGCACCACCGGGGCGGCGAGCAGCTTGGCCAGCGCGGCATTGGAATCGGAGCCCTCGAGGTCCATGCCGTCATGCAGGCCCTTGTTGGTTTCGATGATGGCGATGTCGCCACCGGCGGCGCGCGCGGCGAAGAGGGCGGTTATCTCGTCGTGGCCCTGGGTGTTGAAATCGAGGTTGTAGCTGGCGCGGCCGCTGGCCAGCCTGTGCCACAGGGGGTCTATGTAATCGGGGCCCTTCTTGAACATGCGCACGTCGCGCCCGCGCTGGCGCAGGGCGGCGGCCAGGCCGATGGATACGGTGGTCTTGCCCGATGACTTGTGGGCGGCGGCCAGGCATATGCGGGGGATGGACAGGGACATGGCGCGGGATGAGCAAGGCGAAAACGGATTGTCGGGGCACTATTACCAGCCAACGTCGCCTTGCGCCAGTTTCTCCAGTTTTTCCCTTTCGCGCTCCATGGCCCTTTCGATCAGTTCGCGGTGGGCGGCGGGCAGGTCGAGGGCGAGCGCGGCGGCATGTCCGCGGGGGGACATCTTGAGCAGTGTCTTGGCGATTATGCCGATCAGCTTGTCCTCGTCGTACGAGGCATACTTGTCGATGAAGGGTTGCAGGTAATGCTCGAGGAAGAGCACGTCCACGGCGTCCTCCAGCGCCTGCGACAGGCGGTCCCTTTTCAGCTCCTGCTTGCGCACCAGCTTGCGGGCGCGGGCGATGTCTTCCTCCGGGTATCCGTGGCGGGCCATGATGGCGGCCAGTTGTTCGGCGTGATGCTCGCGGCAGGCGCGCCGCCACTGGTTGTAGCCCTTGCGCCCCGGCGGATAATCGGCGCGGGCGATGTCGAAGCGCCGCAGGTGCTGGCCGAAGGCGGCTATCTTCAGCACCTCCGGGGCGTCGGGATAGATGGCCATGAGCCGCGCCAGCAGGCGGCGGGAATATACCTGCTCGAAGGGCATCTCGACGCCGTCCAGCATATCGCGGCGCGGATCGTCGGCATTGGCCGCGTCGATGGCGGCGAAAACATCGCGCAGGTGATCGTCGCTCCGGTTGCTCATGCAATGGCCTCCTTGTCCATGGCAAGGAGACAGCAGCCACACCGAGGTGGCAATGGCCCATTCCAAGGCGCGGAAGCACCGGCCCGCCGGAGGGCGAACCAATGGCTCAATTGGCCGGAGATGCCGGCTCATAATCGATGGGATGCAGGTTCGCGCCCTGTCAGGTCCATCATTATTCACAAATGTCCCATGGCCTTGAGAATATTTTGCGCCCATTGAGGGATATCGGGGGAATCCTCATGCAAATAGCTCTTGTCATTGTAAATTTCACAAACTTCCCTGAATGGACTGTCATGACTCGAGTTATCCAATAGTAACGTATAATCGCTTAGCTTTATAAAGTCTGGTGTATTTTTCAAGCTTCTATGGTATCTTCTTATTATATCATTCTCGGGGACAAGGTGTCCCTGCCCGCTTTTATACCGCACTTTCACGCGCTCCACGGCAATGGAATCCCTTTCCAATCCTATATAATACAGGAATATCAGGAAACCTTTCCCGCGCGCATTGCGTATATGCCGCAGCAGACCTGATCCGGAAATCGTGGTTTCATAGATGCATGAGTTTTTCTGCTCGATGTGTTCCATCAATCTTTGAATGGTGACCCGCCCCGCCTGATAAGGAGTGAGATCATTTTCGAGCATGACCATGTCGGCATTCACGACGGAAAATTGTCGCCTCCATGGTTCGGCGAATGTGGTTTTACCGGCGCCATTGGGGCCCGCAACCAGAAGCAACACGGGCTGCGTGGTCTTTGCATTCATGTTTTGGCGGCGCCATTCAGATATTCTACAATTCTCTTGTTTCCGCTTGGATAGACCCGGACAATGGCGTGCACATCCCGCCCGTTTTGTTCAACAATTCCCACGCTGGTTATGAAAAGCTTCTGATTCAGGCTTTCCCGGACACGCGCCCGCGCAAGCGCCCGCGCGTCATCCAGAAAGCCGGGGATTACTTCTTCGAAAAAAGGCAGGGTCTTGTCGTTCACCCTTACTTCCACATGGGGCGGCAAATTGCCTGGGTCTTTTTCCACGGACTTCCGCCGCATGGTTGGCAAATTCCTGTTTGCAGTCATTATATGCCTGTTTCCTTAAGGATGCCCGTTCCCTTGAGGATGCCTGCTCCCTTGGGGATTTTACTATTTCACACCCCGGATCGAGGCGCAACCTCGCAAGTCAGTCGCCGAGGAAGCTGCGCAGCTTGCGTGAGCGCGAGGGGTGCTTGAGCTTGCGCAGGGCCTTGGCCTCGATCTGGCGGATGCGTTCGCGGGTGACGTTGAACTGCTGGCCCACCTCTTCCAGCGTGTGGTCGGTGTTCATGCCGATGCCGAAGCGCATGCGCAGCACGCGCTCCTCGCGCGGGGTGAGGGAGGCGAGGACGCGGGTGGTGGTTTCGCGCAGGTTGGCCTGAATGGCCGCGTCGATGGGCAGTACGGCGTTCTTGTCCTCGATGAAATCGCCGAGGTGGCTGTCCTCCTCGTCGCCCACCGGGGTTTCCAGCGAGATGGGCTCCTTGGCGATCTTCATCACCTTGCGCACCTTCTCCAGCGGCATGGACAGGCGCTCGGAGATTTCCTCCGGGGTCGGCTCGCGGCCGATTTCGTGCATCATCTGGCGCTGGGTGCGGACGATCTTGTTGATGGTTTCGATCATGTGCACCGGGATGCGGATGGTGCGCGCCTGGTCGGCGATGGAGCGGGTGATGGCCTGCCTGATCCACCAGGTGGCGTAGGTGGAAAACTTGTAGCCACGGCGGTATTCGAACTTGTCCACCGCTTTCATCAGGCCGATGTTGCCCTCCTGGATGAGGTCAAGGAACTGGAGGCCGCGGTTGGTGTATTTCTTGGCGATGGAGATGACCAGCCGCAGGTTGGCCTCGACCATTTCCTTCTTGGCCTGGGCGGCCTCGCGCTCGCCCTTCTGCACCATGGCGACGATGCGGCGGAATTCCTTGACCGGCAGGCCGACCACCGAGGCTATCTCGTGGATCTCGGCGCGGATGGCCTTGATCTGCTCCTTCTCGCTGGTGGCGAACTTCTTCCAGCCACTGCGCGAGAGGCGGCTGATGCGGTTGAGCCAGGTGGGGTCGAGCTCGGCGCCGCGGTATTCCTCGAAGAATTCCGTGCGCGAGACGCCGTGGCTCTCGGCCAGGCGCATGAGCTTGCCCTCGAGGGCGGCGAGCTGGCGGTTGATGCCGTAGAGGTGCTCGACCAGGTCCTCGATGCGGGCGTTGTTCAGGTGCAGCGACTTGACGTCGTTGATTATGGCGTTGCGCAGGGTGCGGGCGCGCTTGGCCTGGGCCGGGGTGAGGCGCGTCTTGCCGGCGATCTCGATGTCGTGAAGGCGGCGCAGGGCCTTGTAGTTCCTGGCGATGTTGTCGAAGGTCTCGAGCACCTTGGGCTTGAGCTCGGCTTCCATGGCGGCCATGGACAGCCCGCCCTCGTCATCATCGTCATCGTCGTCGGTGGCTGCCTCGGCCTTCTTGTCGGCGGCCTTGTCGCCGTCGGCGTTTTCTTCCCCCTCCTTGGCGGGGGGCTTCTTGGCGTCGGGCCCGGCGAAGGTGGCCTCGAGGTCGATGATCTCGCGCAGCGGCACCTTGCCCTCGTTGATCTCGTCGCGCCAGATGATGATGGCCTGGAAGGTCAGCGGGCTTTCGCACAGGCCGGCGATCATCGCCTCGCGGCCGGCCTCGATGCGCTTGGCTATGGCGATCTCGCCCTCGCGGGAGAGCAGCTCGACGGAGCCCATCTCGCGCAGGTACATGCGCACCGGGTCGTCGGTGCGCTCCACCGGCGAGGCGGCGCGCTTGACCTTGGTGGGCAGCTTGCCGCTGGCCTGCGAGACGGTGTCCTCGGTTTCCTCCTCGCTTTCCACCACGTTTATGCCCATTTCGGCGAGCATGGCCATGGTGTCCTCGATCTGCTCGGAGGAAAACTCGTCGGAAGGCAGCACCTCGTTGAGCTCGTCATAGGTGACGAAGCCGCGCTTCCTGGCGGCGCGGATCATCTTCTTGACGGCGGCGTTGTTCATGTCGAGGATGGGGCGGTCGCCGTCGTCCCCGGCCACTTCCTTCCCCGTTTTCGCTGCCGTTTTGGGGGTGGCCTTTGCCTTTTTCCTGGTCGCCATGTGTCAGTTGTCGCCCTTGAGGTTGGTTGTCACTGCGTGGCGCGGTTGCCGGGTATGGTTGCCGGAGGAGCCGGGCCTGCCGGTGATCGGCCGGTTTTCGCGCGCCTTTTGAATTCCAAGAGAAATTTCGTTCAGCCGGATGATGAATCAAGCTCTTCGCGAATCACGTTTATCCGGGCGAGGTTTTCCTCGCTCGGTTCTTCCTCGAAGGCTTTCAGCGCCGCCTCCAGTTCACGATTCAAATCGGCCGTCTGGAGCAGTTTTCCCATGTGGGCCCGGAAGCGGGCGACGAGGTGGGAAAAGTCCATGTCCGGCGTTGGTGTCTGGCGGCCCGGGGTGCCTGAACCTGTCAGCCGTCTGACAGACTCGCCCAGCCCCTGCTCAAGCAGATGGGCATGCAGGCGGGCGCTGTCAAGGCCAGCGTGACCGGCGGCGAAATCTATGATTTTCCGGCGCAACTTGTCAAGCTCCGCCGAGGACAGTTGCAGGTTGGCCAGTTCCTCGGCCACCTCGTCGAGGATTTCAGGCTGGTTGAGGACGATGCGGAGAATTTCCCGCTCATGGACTTCGGGGGCTTTCAGGGTGCTGTTGAGGCTGAGCATTTGGCGGCTGTTGTCGGAGGCGCGGCGGCCTTTCCACGTGGCGCGCGAATGGCCCCGATGGCCGCCGCCGGCGGGGCTTGCGGCGGGTTGCCAGAGGGCGCGCAGGCGGGCGCGGATCTCGTCGCGGTAGTGGTTGCGCACCTTGGCATCGCCGATGGTGGAGGTCAGTCCGGCGAATACCTTCTCCAGGTTGGCGCGCTCCTCGGGGGTCTTGGCCGGGTAATGCTCCAGCACGTGTTTCCACATGACCTCGACGAGCGGCAAGGCGGCGTCGATTACGGCGGCGAAGGCTTGCGCGCCGGAGGAACGAATCAGGTCGTCGGGGTCCGTGCCCTCCGGCAGCAGGGCGAAGCGCAGGGAATGCCCGGCCCTGATATGGGGCAGGGCGGTTTCCAGCGCCCGCCAGGCGGCCTTTTGCCCGGCGGCGTCGCCGTCGAAGCACAACACCGGTTCCGGGGCCAGCCGCCACAGCATGGTCAGTTGTTCCCCGGTGAGGGCGGTGCCCAGGGGGGCCACGGCGTGGTCGAAGCCGGCCTGGGCCATGGCTATCACGTCCATGTAGCCCTCGGCGGCTATCACCGCGCCCTTGTCGTGGGCCGGGCGGCGCGCCTGGTCGAGGTTGTAGAGCACGCGCGACTTGTGGAAGAGATCGGTTTCCGGCGAGTTCAGATACTTGGCCCTGGCCTCCCCGAGGGCGCGGCCACCAAAGGCGATGACGCGGCCACGGGGATCGCGAATGGGGAACATGAGGCGGTGGCGGAAGCGGTCATAGGCGGAGCGGCCGTCGTCGGGGACGGCGATGAGCCCGGCGTCGAGCATCGACTGGCGGGATACGCCCTGCTTGTCGAGATGGCGCAGCAGGGCATCGCGGGCGTCGGGGGCGAAGCCGAGGCGGAAGCGGCGGACGACATCCTCGCTCAGGCCGCGTTCGGCGATGTAGCGGCGCGCCTGCTGGCCTTCCGGGGCGGCCAGTCGTTCCTCGTAGAAGCGGGCGGCCATTTCCATTACCTCGGCCAGGGTGGCGCGCTGCTTTTCGCGCTCCTGCTCGCGCGGGTCGGGGCGCGGCACCTCCAGCCCGGCCTCGGCGGCCAGTTGCTCGACGGCCTCGGGGAAGGAAAGGCCGAGCTTGTCGGTCATGAAGGTGAAGACGTCGCCCTTGGCGTGGCAGCCGAAGCAGTAATAGTAGCCCTTGCGGTCATCGGCGTGGAAGGAGGGGGTCTTCTCGTGGTGGAAGGGGCAGCAGGCCCACCAGTCACCCTTGCCGGGGTTGGTCTTCTTCCTGTCCCACTGCACGGCGCGGCCCGCTACCTGGGATATGGGCACACGTGCGCGTATTTCGCCGAGGAAGGATGATGAGAATTTCATCGGTTCACAGGGGCGCGGCAAGGGAGCGGCGCGTCCTTACCCCAGTTTCTCCTTGACCAGCCGCGAGGCCCTGGCCATGTCCATGCGGCCTGAGTATTTCTCCTTGAGCATGCCCATGACGCGGCCCATGTCCTTGAGGCCGGATGCCCCGGTTTCCCCGATCACTTCGGCGACGGCGGCGGCTATTTCGTCGTCGTCCATCTGGCGCGGCAGGAATTCCTCTATGATGGCGATTTCCTCGCGCTCGGCGGCTGCCAGTTCGGGGCGGCCGCCGTCGTCATAGGTGGTGGCGGCCTCGCGGCGCTGTTTTATCATCTTGGCGAGAATGGTCTGAAGCTCGGCCTCGCTCAGTTCATCGCCGCGGCCTTCGGTGCGGGCCTGTATGCCGCGATCCTTGAAGGCGGCCATGATAAGGCGCAAGGTGGCGATGCGGCGCTTGTCCTTGGCCTTCATGGCGGTTTTCAGTTCGGCGCTTATGGTATCGCGCAGGCTCTCGCTCATTGGAATGCTTTCCCCGATGGTTACTGTGACAGCGGAAAATATACCTTGCCGGTAGTGGTTGCAAGCGGCGATGAAGCGGCGGCATCTTGCGGCGGGGGGTGGACTTCGGGCGTCCGGCGCTTGACTTTGGGCCCGGGGGGCGCTTTACGTCCGTGAGTGCATGATCGTCATTACCTTGCGGAGTTTTCCATGAGCGCGCCCTGGAGAGAGCACAAGACAACCGCCGTGCTGGTGCTGGCGGACGGCACGGTTATCGAGGGCACCGGCGTCGGGGCGCGCGGCGAGGCGGTGGGCGAGGTGTGCTTCAACACCGCCATGACCGGATACCAGGAGATCCTCACCGATCCTTCCTATGCCAGCCAGATAATCACCTTCACCTTCCCCCACATAGGCAACGTGGGAACCAACCCGGAGGACAACGAGACGCTGGGCGAACGCCCCCCGGCGGCGCGCGGCTGCGTGTTGCGGGCCGGGGTGAGCGATCCGTCCAACTGGCGGGCGCGGCAACATTTCAGCGAGTGGCTGGAGAGCAACGGCATAATCGGCATCTGCGGGGTGGACACGCGCGCCCTGACGGCGCTGATCCGCGAAAGCGGCATGCCCAACGCGGTCATCGCCCATGACGACGAGGGCGATTTCGACATCGGGGCGCTGAAGGAGAAGGCCGCCGCGTGGGGCGGCATAACCGGGGCCGACCTGGCCTCGCGGGTGACCTGCGATGAGCCGCTGGAGTGGCGCGAAAGCTCGTGGAGCTGGGAAAGCGGCTTCGGCGAGGTGACGGACGAGCGCTTTCACGTGGTGGCGGTGGATTTCGGCATCAAGCGCAACATATTGCGCTGCCTGGCCGATGTCGGATGCAGGGTGACGGTGGTGCCCGCCGGCACCAAGGCCGAGGACATACTGGCGATGAACCCCGACGGGGTGTTCCTGTCCAACGGGCCGGGCGATCCGGCGGCCACCGGCGCCTACGCCGGGGTGGAGATAGAGAAGCTGGTGGCGGCGGGCAAGCCGCTGTTCGGCATCTGCCTGGGCCACCAGATGCTGGCCATATCGCTAGGCGGCAGGACGAAGAAAATGAAGCAGGGCCACCACGGGGCCAATCACCCGGTCAAGGACTTCACCACCAAAAAGGTGGAGATAACCTCCATGAACCACGGCTTCACGGTGGACGCGCAGAGCCTGCCGGAGGGGGTGGAGGAGACCCACGTGTCGCTGTTCGACGGCACCAACTGCGGGCTGGCGATGAAGGACAGGCCGGTGTTCTCCGTTCAGCATCACCCGGAGGCCTCGCCGGGGCCGCGTGATTCGCACTACCTGTTCGAGCGCTTCGCCGGGATGATGGAAAAGGCGCGCTCTTAAGAGCCTGTCCGGGCAGGATGCTCGGAATTTTCCGCATTTATTGAGACCAGACCCTAGGGTCTGGACTCAATAAATGCATGGCGCCAGTTGCCGGGGAGAAAATCGGCATGAGCCGTATGAGCTCCATTTTTCATCTCTTTTCCATCCATGCCGATTTTCTCCCCGGCAACCCTTCGGGCGTCAAATACCCTGCATCTCAAGGGTTTTTTGTCCACAGGCATAGGGGCCACTATTGCCCGTGGACAAAAAGCCCTTGAGATTTTGGCTATTTGACGCTGGCATCCACGCATTTATTGAGACCAGACCCTGATGCGCTGGCTATCCGGCCGGCGCATTTTTTGATTCAAGTCAAAATAATTCCGAGTGACGCGCTAGGAAATACATGGAAAGCAAATTTCCGTCACCATTTGTGTGTATGATGGAAAGACAAATAACCAAGCATTCCGCTAAGAATACAAAAGGTATGGAATACTGCCATTTCTCTTGCCGGTGGGGCGGATTGGCCTTTCTTCATGTGCGACAATTGACTCCAATGGGTGCTTAACAAAAGTCAAGGCCGGTATTTGT
>CAZXTT010000019.1:0-4681 GCA_964643775.1 uncultured Rhizobiaceae bacterium
CCGTGGCGCGGCGGGCGGTGATTTCCTTGCCTGCCGGGGGGCTTTTCGTGTAAGCCTCGGCTTAACGAGTCGATAGCTTGTTCAATACCAAACCGTTCAAGGAAGGATACCGAAGACATGGCTGACAACAAAGAGGCCAGCAAGGGCAACGGCGGCTCGGCCGCCAACAACGAGCAGGCGGCGCCGCAGCTCGGCATCATGGCGCAATACCTGAAGGACCTTTCCTTCGAGAACCCCAATGCGCCCAGCTCGCTGGCCGCCCAGTCGGGGCAGCCGCAGATCAATATCGCGGTCAACGTCAACGCCAACCAGCTCGACGAGCAGGATTTCGAGGTGGCGCTGGAGATCGAGGCCAAGGCCGAGCACGAGAAGAAGGTGGTGTTCAACGTCGAGCTCACCTATTGCGGCATTTTCCGCCTCGCCAACATCCCCGAGGAGGCCATGGGAGCGGTCATCCTGGTGGAATGCCCGCGCATGCTGTTCCCCTTCGCGCGGCGCATCCTGGCCGACGCCACCCGCGACGGCGGCTTCCCGCCGCTGATGCTCGACCCGATCGACTTCGCCGCCATGTATGCCCAGCGCATGGCCGCCGAGGCCGGTGGGCAGGACGGCGGCGAGGCCAAGGCCGACAGCTGAGGTGGCTGGCCGCGGCACGGAGCCCGCGGCGAATTCCGGCCCGAATGCAAAAAGCCCGGAAGGCCATGGCCTTCCGGGCTTTTCATCGTTGGCCGTGCGAGGGGCGGGTTGGTGGAACCCGCCCCGTGCGCATCAGTCCTCGACCTGGAGGTTCTCGGCGGAGGAACGGCCGCCGCGGCCTTCCACCAGCTCATAGGACACCTTCTGGCCCTCGCGCAGGGTGGAAAGGCCGGCCTGCTCGACGGCGGAAATATGCACGAAGGCATCCTTGCCGCCATCGGAAGGCTCGATGAAGCCGTAGCCCTTCTCCGGGTTGAACCATTTCACTGTTCCGTTAGCCATGATCTTTTTCTCCTTTGATCTCAAGTTGGCGTTTGGGTGATCCTGACCGGGCAATCAGCGGGATGCGCGCGCCACGAGGCGGCGGCGATGATGCCGGTCTTTTTTCCTGTGATTGTCGGGATGATAGTCAGCGCGCTCGGTAACCAGCCCCCGCGGCCGCAAAGTCGGAATGTTCAAAAGGGGTGGTATCCTGCGTCACAAGGGGCGGATGTTCCGCCCTGTCCGGCCAATTGCTTTTCGGCGCAATACAAAGCATGCCGGGGTATCAATCTCGTCCAGCGGCGAAGTAACTGCCTGCCCCCGTGGCAGATGCGCTAAAACCAGCGCCACCGGAATTGTTCGCCCACAGTGGGCCTCTCCGGAAGACAAGTCAAGGACAAAAAACATCCCCGCCCCCCGCGGCCTCTTTCGGCAAGGCCGCAAGAAGCGGGGATGTAGTCCGTTCTGGCGAAGTCCGCCCTTGCTCAGGCGCCGCCCAGCGAATGTTCGACGGAAGAGGCCACGCCACGGTCGGCGGCAAGGCCGCCGCCGGTCTTCTCGGCCAGCAGCCGCACCTTTTCCAGCTCGGCCTCGGCCTCCTCGACGCGCGCCGTGGCGGCATCGAGCTGGGCCTCCAGGTCGGCTATCGACTTGAGCAGGTTGTCGCGCCGGTTGCGCATGTCGAGCGCCGCCGGTGGATATTGCACGTGCGCCGGGTCGGATATTCCGGTGCGCTCTTCCTCGAAACGTATGCCGGCTTCCAGGTCTTCCTGCTTGCGGCGGAATTCGCCGATCATCAGCTCGATCTCGCCGACCTGGCGGCGGGCTTCCTCGACCTGGAAATTATGCAGCCGCAGACGGGCCTGCCAATCCTTGGAACGCATGAAAAGCCTCACTTGTTACTCAATACACACAACTCAAACACCCATGCGGCCGCACCCCCGAAACCAAGGCCGCCGCCCCGGGCCACCCGCGATTTCGCCAACCGGGCGAGACATCGCTTTGTCATCCGCCACGAATCATTTAGTCTCTGGTGAAAGACCATGGGCGGAAGAGGGGGCGCGGGGCCGTTGTCCACGATAATGCCGCTCATACTTTAAGGGCGGGTAAACGGACAGGACATGATTTGCCGTTTGCTTCCCCGCCTTTTTCGTTTTGCCGGGGGCAGGTGTGTTCCCGCCGGTATGACTGGTTACCGGCGTTTAGTTTTTGATTAACCATTGCTGTTTATCTTAACGGCTGGTTAGCCCGCTGGCTGTTTGCGAGACGCGAACGAGCGGTCAGGCGGAGCGCCTTTTTGAAGATTACATGGCAAAAGACCCCGTCATTGGCGACGAAGGCCAGCGGCCGGCGGGGAGAAGGGGAAACAGATGCGTGTTCTTCTCATCGAAGATGATCCTGCGACCGCCCAGAGCATCGAGCTGATGCTGAAGTCGGAAGGATTCAACGTCTACACCACCGATCTCGGCGAAGAGGGCGTGGATCTCGGCAAGCTCTACGATTACGACATCATCCTGCTCGACCTGAACCTGCCGGACATGAGCGGCTATGAAGTGCTCAAGACGCTGCGGGTGAGCAAGGTCGAGACGCCCATCCTCATCCTTTCCGGGCTGGGCGACATAGAGAACAAGGTGCAGGGCCTGGGCTACGGCGCCGACGACTACATGACCAAGCCCTTCCACAAGGACGAGCTGGTGGCCCGCATCCAGGCCATCGTGCGGCGCTCCAAGGGCCATGCCCAGTCGATCATCAAGACCGGCGAGCTGGAGGTCAACCTCGACACCAAGACGGTGGAAGTGGGCGGCCAGCGCGTGCATCTGACCGGCAAGGAATACCAGATGCTGGAGCTGCTCTCCCTGCGCAAGGGCACCACCCTGACCAAGGAGATGTTCCTCAACCATCTCTATGGCGGCATGGACGAGCCGGAGCTGAAGATCATCGACGTGTTCATCTGCAAGCTGCGCAAGAAGCTCAAGCAGGCCACCGGCGGCAAGGACTACATCGAGACCGTCTGGGGCCGCGGCTACGTGCTGCGCGACATCGACGACGACAGCGCCGAGAACGCCGCCTGAACGGGCCGCCGCTCCCATGGCGCGCTGGCGCGCGGGGAGCAGGAGGTTTTGACGGCAAGGCCTGTGATATTGCACACTGCGCCCCGTGATTCTCGTAATCACGGGGCGATTTTCATCCGGCCCCGGCAAGGGGGCGCGAATGCTCAAATGGCTTTATCTGCCGCGCCTGCGGCGCGACGCTGACAGGTGGGCGCGAAAGGGGCTGATAACGCCCGATCAGCGCGACGCCCTGCTGGCCGACGCGCGGCGGGCGGCGGGCGGCGTGGCGCTGGCCGACCGTCTGGGGCTGATAACCGGCGTTTTCGGGGCCATTCTCGTGTCGGCGGGCATATTGCTCTTCGTCGGCGCCAACTGGCAGGAGATGCCGCGGCTGGCGCGTTTCGCGCTGTTGCTGGCCGGCATGTGGGGGGCGCTGGCGGCGGCGGTGTGGCTGGCCCGCAATGCCCACCGGTGGCTGGCGGAAGGGGCCATGCTGGTGGGCCTGAGCATCTATGGCGGCTCGATAATGCTCATCTCCCAGATGTATCACATCCACGGCCATTACCCCGACGGGGTGCTGATATGGGCGCTCGGCGCGCTGTTGGCCGCCTGGCTTGTGGAATCGCAACTGGCGCTGGTCATGGCGCTGGCCCTGCTCTTCGTCTGGAGCATGACGGAGATTATCGACTTCCGCCTTGGAGAGCCTCACTGGCCGTTCTTCATCCCCTGGGCCCCGGCCATGGCGCTGGCCCTGTGGCGCAAGTGGCGGATCGGCGTGCACGTGGCGGTGCTCACCGGGCTTGTTTCCCTGCTGATGATGCTCGGCATGTGGCTGAACCAGACCTGGCATCTCGACGAGCCGCAATCGGCGCTGCTCATCATGCTGTTGATGACCATTCCCTTCATGGCGGCGCTGATGCTGCTCGGCTCTTCCTCAGGGCGGCTTGCCCTGCTGGGCGAGGCCCTGCGCTGGCAGGGGGCAGTGGCGTTGATCGCGGTGCTTTTCATCATGCAGATGATCTCCGCTTTCGCCGGCAAGCCGTGGCAGGACGTGCAAGTGCCCCTGATAATACGCATGGCGGCTCTCTTGCCGCTGGCGATGATAGCATTCGCCTATTCGCGCCGCGCCATCGGCTCCTTCGACGCCATGGTGGCGGTGGCGATAGTGCTGTGGCTGGCCATTGCCGGGCCTTCCGCCAGCGAGCTGCCTGGCGGCCTGTGGCTGTCGGCGGCCTTCGTCATCGGCGCGGCCCTGTGGCTGGTTTGGCTGGCCCAGCGCGAGCATCTGCCGGAGGTCGAGATAATCGGGCTGAAAGCATTCGCCGCCGAGATCCTCTATCTCTATTTCGTCACCCTGGGCAGCATGCTCGACACCTCGCTGTTCATGCTCGCCGGCGGCGTGCTGTTCATCGCCCTGGCCTATGTCATCTTCCGCATCAAGCGGCGCGGCGGGAGGGCGGCGGCATGATGCGCAGGCTCTCCGACATACCGCTCGCGGTGCGCGCCGCGGTGGTGGCGCTGGCGCTCTCCGGCGTGCTCTTCTGGATGATATGGGACAGGGCGCAACTGCTGCGGACGGGCCGCGAAATCGTGCTGAAGACGCGCCCCATCGATCCGCGCGACATCTTCAGGGGCCATTACGCGCGCCTTGAATACGACATTTCGCGCATCCC
>CAZXTT010000020.1:0-15606 GCA_964643775.1 uncultured Rhizobiaceae bacterium
GCGCACGTCATCGGGGCTCATGCGCATTTCCGTGGCCGGGCCGCGCGGCTGGCCCAGCACCGTCGTCTCCTCGCGCGCCCGCGCGTGCCAGTTGATTATCACCAGCCGCCCGCCTTCCTTCAATATGTCCGCCACGCAGGCCGCCAGCCGCCGCTTGTCCGGCACCCCGTGAAAGGTATTGGCGATCAGCACGTAATCGGCGCGCTCGTCCATCAGCCTGTTCAGCTCGCGCGCGTCACCGGTTATCCACATGCACTCCGGCGCGCCCTCCGCCGCCAGCCGCCGCCGCGCCGCCTCGATCATCCCGGCGTCGAGATCGACCGCGAAGACATTCCCCGCCCCGGCGATGCGCGCCATCGCCCCGGTAAACCAGCCATAACCGCAACACAAGTCAACCGCCCGCACGCCCCGCCGCAACCCGGTGCTGCGCAGCACTCCCTCCGGGTCGGGCCACAACTCGCTCCACCAATCCTCGTCCGGCATCGAGGTGGCGGGAAAGAACCTATCGTCAACATCAGCCATGACCAGCCTCGCCATCACTCCCCCACCCATGAACACATAGCAAAAATAATATGTTTTCACCATCACCGATTGCCCGGTGGACAGGTGAATTCAAGAACGGAGCACGCGAGATCGCATAAGGCAAGGCGGCGAAATCCAAGGCCGTGGTTTTTCACGGCAATGCAGGTTGTCAAGGGTGCAATCGCCTGCGGCGACGGCCCCGAAGGGGCCGCCCTTGACAACCTGCATTGCCGCGAAAGAATTGCAATGAAGCGCCAATGGCGAAAAGCCGCCATTGGCGCTTCTCATCAGCCCAAAAATACCAAGGGGCAAAACCCACGCCAGCCAGATCTTGCGCCCTTCACCCCCCTTCACGCGAGGCAAAAAGAAACGGGCGCAAGCTCTACGCTTGCGCCCGTCATTTGTTTCTTGCCATCTCCTGTGGTCTGGTCAGGCGGCCTTTTTCATCTCCGTCACCTCGCCGGACTTGATGACCAGGTGCGGATCGACGTCCTCGTCGGCCAGCGATACCGGCAGCAGCGGCAGCACCTTGCTGGCGAACACCGTGATGAGCGCCGCGATGGCGAAGCCGGAAATACCCAAGACCAGCTCCGGGAAGCTCGGCGTATAGGGATTTATCACCCCCTCGAAGAAGCTGCTGGAAACTTCCTTGCCGGGGAACAGCACCAGCGGATAGGCCTGCCCGCCGATGATTATGACATAGACCAGCGACAGCCCGCCCAGCACCACCAGCAGCGAGGCCAGCACCACCGGCTTGAACGAGCGCCGCGCCCCGCCGGAGAATACCAGCAGGAAGGGCAACACCGTGCCCAGCAGGACGAACCCGCCCCAGAACAGGAAGGTATAGACATTGCCGCCGAACAGGATGAAGCGCTCCACCCCCTGGTGCTCCGCCGCGTAGAGGTTGGTCAGGTGGGCCACGGCGACGAAGTAGAAGGCGGCCAGCACGAACACCCCCAGGAGCCGCCCCATGCGGTTGACCAGCCCCACCCCCAGCGGACGATCCACCGAGCGGTAGAGCGACACCATCATGAGGATGAACATGGCCAGCCCGAAGGAGAACGACAGGGCGATGAACATCGGCGCGTAGATGGCGAGATCATAACCCTGCCGCGCCACCAGCCAGCCGAAGATGGAGCCCGTGCCGGTGGTCAGGATGAGCCGCCACACGAAGGCCAGCGTGCCCGCCGCCTTGTAATAGCGCCGCACCTGGAACTTGCTCGACATCTGCGTGTAGAGATACAGCAGCACCACGGCGAAGAAGCCGTTGTAGAGGTAGATGTTCCAGGCGAATATGGACTTGAAATTGTACTTGGTCATGGCCACGACCAGCCGGTCGGGCCGTCCCAGGTCGAGCACCAGCGCCGTCAGGCCGCCGGCCAGCACAGCCACCGCGAAAAGCGCCGACAGCCGCCCCAGCGGCTTGTATGGCTTCTTGCCGAACACCGTGCCGATGGAGGCCACGTTGAGCACCCCCGAGGCGGCAATGATGAGGAACACGGCGAACACGTGCGGCGTGCCCCAGACGATCTGGTTGGTCATGCCGGTGACCACGTGGCCGTGATGCTCCATGTACCACGCCGCCAGCACCCCCGCCCCGGCTATCGCGCCGAGTATGGCCAAGGCGACGTAATAGCCCGCGCGCCCCTCAAGCAAGGAATAGTGAATTCGCTTCATCTTCCGCTATCTCCCCTCTTCGCTCAAGGCAGGCGCGCGTAGCGCACGCCGGGATCGCAGCCGAGATCGGCCCGGATCTGGTAGGACGGCTCCTTGGCCAGCCGCTTGGAGATCTCCGAGCCGGGATCGTTGAGATCGCCGAACAGGATGGCCCCCTTGTCGCAGGCTTCGGCGCAGGCCGGGATGCCGCCCGCGTCGATGCGATGCACGCACATGGTGCATGATTCCACGCAGCCCTGCCCGCGCGGCGCCCACGGAACCTTCTCGTTCTCCGGCACCTCCTCGTGGGCGAACGAGCGCGCCTTGTAGGGGCAGGCCATCATGCAATAGCGGCAGCCGATGCAGATGTGGCGGTTGACCAGCACGATGCCGTCCGGGCGCTTCATGGAAGCCCCCGTCGGACACACGTCCACGCACGGCGGATTGGTGCAATGCTGGCACATCACCGGCAGCGACATGGAAAAGCCCGTCTTGGGGTCCTTGACATCGACCTTGCGTATCCACTGCGGATCGGTGGGCGAGCCTTCCTCCGCCTGCCAGCCGTTCTCCGCCTTGCAGGCGGCCACGCACTTGTCACATCCGGAAGCGCACCTGGTGGTGTCGATGAGCATCCCCCAGCGCTTCTTCGGATCGGCCTTGGCATGGGCTTCCGGGGCCGCGCTCACCAGCACCACCCCCGGCGCGATGGTCAGCACGCTGGCCCCGGCGGCGGCCTTTTTCATGAACTCGCGGCGCGCCTCGTCCACCGTCTTGTCGCGGTTCTCGGGCAAATGCTTGCTCATTTGTCCCCTCCATCCAGATAGGCCTTGAGATTCGAGGCCTCGGCCCGCATCTTGCCGGCCCGGAACTTGAGCGCCGCATGGCCCGCCGCCTTGTCCGGCACCGACACGTGGCAGTCCCAGCAATCCACCTTGACCGCCGCGTAGTCGTGACACACCCGGCAGAAGTGCTTCTCCGACTTGATGGTGACCGGCTTGCCGTCATCACCCTTGACCGCGTGGCAATCGAGACAGGCCCCCAGCGATTCCTTGCCGCCACGCACCCCCTCATACATGGTGGCGTCGCGCCGGTGCTTGAGCAAGTTCATGTGATTCCGCCGCATCTCGTCCGCCGGAAGCACGCACTCGCCCTTGCTCTTGTCGATCTGCGGTTTCGGCGCGATGTCCCCGGCCTGCGCCGCCGCTCCGCCAAGAACGGCGCCCAGCGCCAGCATCATCGCCCAAACCAGCCTCGTCAGCCTCGCAGTCATTGGCTCAAGACCCCTCGCTTGAGGATTACTGTCCAAGTCCCATCTTGATGTAGCCGGTCGGACACACATCGTGGCAGATGTGACAACCCACGCAGCGGGAATAGTCGGTATACACGTAGCGGCCCACCGCCCGCTCGGCCGGCTTCACCCGGTGCACCGCGTCCTGCGGGCAGTAGATGACGCAGTTGTCGCACTCGAAGCACAGCCCGCAGCTCATGCAGCGCTCGCCCTCGTAACGCGCCTGCTCCTCGCTGAGCGGCTTGATGCGCTCCTGGAAGTTGCCCAGCACGTGATCGGCGTCGATGGGGATCTCCTCGCGCAGGGCGCGCGGCTTCTCGGTGAAGTGGCCGAGGAACATCTCGTCATGGGTGATGACGTCCTTGTCGGCCCGATCCTCGAAGTTGTGCACCGCCCAGTCGGCATCAGAGGTGCCCGGCACCTGCCCGCCCTCGTATGGCTGCAGGTCACGCCCGCGCCGGTTCAGCTCGGCCAGCAGGTTGAAGTGCGTGACATCCACCTTGGGACGCTTGGAAAGCGGCTCGCCGGAGAGGAAGAAGTCGATCTCGTCCGCCGCCACCCGCGCATGGCCGATGGCCGTGGTCAACAGGTGCGGACGAATGACGTCGCCGCCGGCGAAGTGCTTGTCGGTGCCCTTGACGCGGAAGAAGCCGTCCACGTCCATGAACCCGTTCTCGTTGCCCAAGTTCTCGAAGCCCTCCAGGTCGCCCGACTGGCCGATGGCGGAAACGAAGATGTCGGCCTCCAGCGTGAACTCGGTGCCCTCGATGGGGATGGGCGTCATGCCGTCCATCTTGCACTCGCACATCTTCAGGGCCACGGCCTTGCCGCTGTCGTCCTTGATCACCTCCAGCGGCATGACGCCGCCCTTGATCTCGACGCCCTCGCGCATGGCCTCCTCGCGCTCGTGCTCGGAAGCCACCATCTCGTCCACCGGGAACAGCGAGGTCAGCACCGACTTGACGCCCTCGCGCTTGAGGATGCCCGACACGTCCTCGGCGGTGAAGCCGGCGATCTTGCCGTCGATGTTGTCGGTGCTCTTGACCTCGGCGATGTGGCCAAGGCGGCGCGCCACCGAGGCCACGTCGATGGAGGTGTCGCCACCACCGACCACCACGATGCGCTTGGCCGTGCCGTAGACCCAGCCCTGGTGGAAGGCCTCGAGGAGTTCCACGGCGGTGATGCAGTTCTCGGTGCCCTCCCAGCCGGGGATCGGCAGGCCACGGCCCTTCTGCGCGCCCACCGCCCAGAAGATGGCGTCGAACTCGTCTTCCAGCTTCTCGACCGGAATATCGGTGCCCACCCGCGTGTTGGTCTTCACCTCGACACCCATGTCGAGAATGCGCTGGATCTCGGCGTCCAGCTTGTCGCGCGGCACGCGATAGGTGGGGATGCCATAGCGCATCATGCCGCCCAGCTTCTCGTGCTCCTCGAAGATGGTCACGTTGTGGCCCTTGCGGCGCAGGAAGTAGGCCGCCGCCAGGCCGCCGGGGCCGGAGCCGACCACCGCCACCTTCTTGCGCGGCTCGTTGGAGTCGCTCACCGGGATGGGGAACTTGACGTTGTTCTCGATCGCCCAGTCACCGATGTAGTGCTCCACCGAGTTGATGCCGACGAAGTCCTCGACCACGTTGCGGTTGCAGCCTTCCTGGCACGGCGCCGGGCACACGCGGCCCATGACCGCCGGGAAGGGGTTGGCCTGGGTCATGCGCTCGAAGGCATACTGCTGCCACGGCGTGTCCTCGTCCGCCGGCTTGTCCATGCCGCGCGCGATGGCCAGCCAGCCGCGGATGTCATGGCCCGACGGGCACGAGGCCGAGCACGGCGGGCTTTTCACCACGTAGGTGGGGCACTTGTAGGAATGATCCGCCACGAAGATCTTTTCTTCCAGGTCCCAGTCGGCCGGGCTCTCACCCGGTTCGAAACGGCGGAAATTCTTGCCCTCTGTCTTGTTCTTGGTCATCAACTTCCCTCCATCCACCGCGCCGCGCTATCCGGCGGCGGGTTAAAGTTGCATCCTTGCTTATTCTTCCGCGGCCTCGGCCGCTTCCTCTTCATTCGTTCCATCCAGCTCCGCCTCCTGCTCCGAGCCGGGCAGGACGATGGCGTTGGAAACCAGTTGGTGCACGGACATGATGTCGTCCATGCCGTAACCGAAGTAAGGCATGATCTTCGAGAACTGCGTCTTGCAGATGGCGCAGATGGCCGCCATCTTGTTGACGCCGTATTCCTCTGTCGCCTGCTGCAGCGCCTTCATGCGCGGGCTGCCGCCCTTCTTGCGCAGCTCCATCAGGTCGTCGGTGAGCAAGCCGCCGCCGCCGCCGCAGCACAGCGTCGCTTCCTTTATGGTGTCCTCGGCCATGTCGTAATAGTTGTTGCACACCGCCTTGAGGATGTTGCGCGGAATGTCGAACTGGCCGCCCGGATAGTTGCCCATGCGCGAGGCGCGCGCCACGTTGCAGCTGTCGTGGAAGGTCAGCTTGATCCAGTCGTTCTCTTCCTTGTTGAAGCGCAGCTTGCCGGCCTGTATGGCCTCCCAGGTGTATTCGCAGATGTGCTGCGGCACCGGGTATTTCGGATCGAGGAAGTCGAACGGCCCGGCCAGCGTGTTGAGGAACTGGTAGGCGGCGCGCCACGCATGGCCGCACTCGCCGATGATGATGCGCTTGACGCCAAGGTCGATGGCCGCCTTGCGGATGCGCAGGGCGATGCGCCGCATGTTCTCGTAGGAGCCGATGAACATGGCGAAGTTGGCCGCCTCCGAGGCATAGGACGACATGGTCCACTTCTCGCCCAGGGCATGGAACACCTTGGCGTAACCGATCAGCCCGTCGATGTGCGGTTCGGCGAAGAAGTCCGCCGAGGGCGTGACCAGCAGCACGTCCGCCGGCTCGTCCAGCGGCAGCCGCACCTTGACGCCGGTGTCCTCCTCGATTTCCTCCTCGAGATCCTCCAGCGTCGAGGCCAGCGCCGGCTTCGGCAGGCCGAGGTTGTTGCCTATGTCATAGACCTTGCCGATGATCTCGTTGGTGTATTTCATGCCCACGCCGACCTGGTCGAGGATCTCGCGCGAGGCCATGGTGATCTCCGCCGTGTCGATGCCATAGGGGCAATAGACCGAGCAGCGCCGGCACTCGGAACACTGGAAGTAATAGGTATACCACTCCTCCAGCACTTCCTCGGTCAGCTCGCGCGCCCCCACCAGCGACGGGAACCACTTGCCCGGCAGGGTGAAGTAGCGCCGGTAGACCGAGCGGATCAGGTCGGCGCGCGCCACCGGCATGTTCTTGGGGTCGGCGGTGCCCATGAAGTAATGGCACTTGTCGGTGCAGGCGCCGCACTTGACGCAGATATCGAGGAACAGGCGGAAGGAACGGAACTTGCCGCGCAGCTCCTGCATCTTCTCGAGCGCCACTTCCTTCCAGTTCTCCGGCTTCTCGCCCGGATAGCCGAGCTTCTCCTGGAAG
The DNA here is from genome assembly GCA_964643775.1 of uncultured Rhizobiaceae bacterium. Classification (GTDB taxonomy): domain Bacteria; phylum Pseudomonadota; class Alphaproteobacteria; order Rhizobiales; family Aestuariivirgaceae; genus Thermopetrobacter. Next base: position 6,934 of record CAZXTT010000020.1, read on the forward strand.
TTCGGCGCCGCCTTGAAGCTCTGGATGTGCGCCGCCGCGCCCTCCACCGGCTCCGGCACGTAGAGCGGATCGCTCTTGGCTTCCTCGGAGGTCAGCTCCTCGATGACTTTTTCTTCCTCAGCCACGGCTCTCTCCCGCGATTATGCTCAAAGGTCAGGCTCTCTCAGCCCCGCCGTTGCGGCGCGCCTTGCTTATCCCTTCTTCTTCGCCCCGTGCGGCGGATCGAACTCCACCTCGCTCACCGGCGGCAGCCACGGCACCGGATGGAACTTCTCACGCGGCGTGTCGGTCATGTTGCGCGTCGGCGAGAAGAACACCCCCGGCGCGTGAACCAGCTTGGAGAAGGGGAAGATGATCATGAATATGGCCACCAGCGCCAGATGGGTGAGCAGCATCACATCCGTCGGCAGCGGCTGCCAGTTGAATGTCATCAGCCCCAGGAAAAAGGCCTTCACCCCCACGATGTCGGTCTTGCTGACGAAGGTCATCGTCAGCCCCGAAAGGCCTATGCCGATGAACATCAGCAGCATCAGGTAATCGGAAGGAGCGGAAATGTAGTTCACCCGCGACACCAGCATGCGCCGCGCCAGCAGCCCCAGCCCGCCGAGCACGAAGAAGAACCCGGCATACTTGCCGAAGGGCTGCGCCAGCACCACCGGCGTCCACACGGGATCGATGAAATAGCGTATGTGACGAACGATGATCAGCCACAGCGACAGGTGGAACATCATGGCGAAAATCCAGATCCACTTGTTGGATTTCCACAATGATTCGAACAGCGCCACTTCCTTGAACATGCGCCAAACGACGCCGGTGCGCGTGATCGGAGCCGGCGTGGTCGGAATGACCGCCGGGGCCGGCGTCTTCCAGTAACCCCAGATACGGTATGCGGTGCCGCCTATGAAAATGATGAAGGCGGCATAATACAGCAGCGCGTATAGAACCGTAAGCACAGGCTCCCCTCCCGATCGAAAGACGGGCCCGGCGGGGCCGGGCCCGCCCGTTTTTCAATAGCGGCCTTGCGGATGCCGGATCAGACGCAGCCCGTGGGCTTCGGCAGACCGGCGATCTTGCACGCCTGCTTGGCCGGGCCGTAGGGGAACAGCTCGTAGAGATACTTGTTGCTGCCCTTCTCCGGGCCGAACTTCTTCTTCATCGCCTTGACCAGCACGCGGATGGCCGGCGCGATCTGATACTCGTCGTAGTACTCGCGCAGGAAGTTGACCACTTCCCAGTGCTCGTCGGTCATGTCGATGTTTTCTTCCTTGGCGATCACCTCGGCGAGCTCCTTCGTCCAGTCGCTCAGGTTGGTGATGTAGCCCTCTTCGTCGTGCTCGACGGTCTTGCCGTTCACATCATAAGCCATTTTTAGCCTCTCCTCTTGCTTGAACTCTCTTGCTTTTTCGCCGACCGTTCAACGGTCTTCGTCATTGATGGCGGCCCATCGGGGCCGAACCAGTCCGCCCTCCCCGGCCCTACAGCCAGGATTGCGTCTTGTCGCAGGTGGTAACCATATCGACAAAACCGCCATAGTCCACGGTATCAACGCCATCGACGATCTTGTCGCCATCGATGCCGCGCGCCTTCAGATCGGCCGACAAGGCCGCGATCTTGACGCCACCGGCCGCGCCCAGGGCATTGGCCGCCCGTCCTCCCTTGAGAACCGCGTAAACCGCATCCTCGATCAGGATGATGCTGTCGCCATCCTTGGCGTGGTTGAGGCAGCTCTCCAGCGCATTGGTTTCATAAGGCGACTTGTTGACTATATGCAACATGGCCATTTAACTCACCCCCCTCAGAAGCTCAAGATAACGTCGTTATCGGCCATGATGTCGGCCATTTCACTGCGCGAGACAACGCGGATGGAGGGCTTTTCGGCCCAGTCGTCATCCTCGTCCTCGTACATCAGCTCCATCAGGTCGTCCTCGGAGATGCCGCGCTCTTCCAGCGACTCCCGCTCCACGAAGACCTTGCTGACGTCATAGTCGCCCAGCGCCAGGTAGGTGGGAGCGAAATTCTTCGTCCCCAGCTCCTTGGTGTCCCAGCCATTGACCAGCTGGAACACGCCGTCATCCAGGAAGGCCAGCGACACGTCCTGCTCGAAGGCCGCGCCGATGAGCACCACTTCCAGCGCCTCCAGGGCATAGATGGTGCCATGCGGAGCCTTGCGGTTCACGTAAAGAAACTTTTTCACACCTTCAGACATATGCCCCTCCCATCAGTCGCCGAAAGTCACAAGACGGTCACACTGGATGCCCGCCTCGATGAGCTGACCAAGACCGGAGATGCGGAAGCCCGGCGCGATGTTGTAGGCATCCTTGCCCTGGCGCTTCATCTCGTTTTCATCCAGCAGGCCGCGGCGCTGGGCGGCGGCGATGCACACCACCAGATCCAGGCCGTGCTTCTCGGCCAGCGCCGACCACTTCTCCTGGATGTGGCGGTCGTCCTGCGGCGGCACCATCAGGCGCGTCGCGTTGTTGACGCCATCGTGGTAGAAAAAGATGCGAAAGATTTCGTGCCCCTTCTCCAGCGCCGCCACCGCGAAATTGTAGGCGGTATCGGACGCTTCGTGAGTATAGGGGCCTTCATTGACCACTATTCCTAGTTTCACTCGATTCTTCCCCTGTCAGACTTGAACTTCCCGGCCCTCTCATCCGGCAAACGCGCCCCGGGCCGCCCGCTCGTCATGGCGGACGGCCCAAGGGAGCATTGTCAGTACTGGATGTGCGTGGAGTGGTTGTGCGTCAGCCGCGCGTAGGTCCACGTGTCGATGTGGTGCTTGACGAACGGCACGTCGATCAGCTCGAAGAAACGCGGCCAGCCGATGCGCGCGATCCACTCGCCCATGCGCTCCCAGTCCTTGGCGTTCTCCTTGTAGGCCTTGAGGATCTTCATCACCACCTCGCCCACTTCCGGCCAGCGCGGCGGATTGTTGGGCAGGCCGGCCATCACCAGCTTGTGGAAAGCCGGCTTGGAGCGCGCGTTGGAGTGCTTGCCGCCGACCCACACGGCGATCTTGGTCTCTTCCTTGCCGTTGATCTGCATCGGCGGGCAAGGCGCGTAGCAGGCGCCGCAGCACACGCACTTCTTCTCATCCACTTCCAGCGACGGCTTGCCGTTGACCAGCGCCGGGCGAATGGCCGCCACCGGACAACGCGCCACCACCGCCGGGCGCTCGCAGACGTTGGCCACCAGCTCGTGATTGATGCGCGGCGGCTTGGTGTATTGCACGTTGATGGCGATGTCGCCCTGGCCGCCGCAGTTGATCTGGCAGCACGAGGTGGTGATGCGCACGCGGTTGGGCATCTCCTCCTTGATGAATTCCTCGTGCATCAGGTCCATCAGCGACTTGACCACGCCCGAGGCGTCGGTGCCCGGGATGTCGCAGTGCAGCCAGCCCTGGGTGTGCGAGATCATCGACACCGAGTTGCCGGTGCCGCCCACCGGGAAGCCATGCTCGCCCAGCTTCTCGATCAGCGGATCGACGTTGCTCTCGTCATCGATCAGGAACTCCACGTTGGAGCGCGTGGTGAAACGCAGGTAGCCACCGCAGAACTCGTCGGCCAGGTCGCACAGCAGGCGAACGGTGCCCACGTCCATCTGCCGCTGGGTGCCGGCGCGCACCGTCCAGATGCGGTCGCCGGACTTGGCCACATGGCAAAGAACGCCAGGCCGCGGGCGGAAGTGGTGATCCCACTGGCCATAGTTCTTCTTCATCACCGGGTGCATCCAGGGAAACGGATCGGGCACACCGTGTTCTTCAGGCATGCGAGGCGCAGCTGCTTCGCTCATTCTCTCTTCCCTCCAGGTTCACAGTTTTCTCTGCCGCCGGGCGCGGGTTGGCGAAAGCGCGCCCGGCGTGATTCTTCATCCGCGGCGGAGCCTTATTCGGCCGCTTCCTTGTTCGCCTTCTTGGCCCGCATGCGCTCGATTTCGTCCTGGAAATCGTCGGTGCGCACGTAGGACACCTGGCGCGGATGCAGCACCATGTTCGGATCGGGATCGACGCCGATGCCCTCGAGGAAGGCCGGCAGGCCGATGCGGTCGATCATCTCGCCGGTGCGCTCGTGCTCCAGCGCGTTCTCGGCGAAGAAGTCGATCACCTCGCCGCAGAACTCGACGAAATTCTCGATGTCCTCTTCCGTATCCAGCTTGACGAACGGCTTGATGACGGTGCCCATCAGGTCGCCGATCTTCAGCGTCCGCTTGCCGCCGATGAGGATCACCGCGCCCTTGTCGTCACCCGGCGACAGCGCCTTGTTCATGACGTTCAGGCAGTGCATGCAGCGCACGCAGGACTTGTTGTCCACTTCCAGCGTGTCGTCTTCGTTCAGCTTCAGCGACTTCGTCGGGCACATGCCGACCACGTGCTCGATGATGTAGTCGCGACCCAGCTCCTCGACGTATTCCTTGACCTTGTCCTGATCGACCTTCATGTCGTCGCGCCAGGTGCCGATCACCGCCATGTCGGCGCGGTGGATGGCGTTCACGCAGTCGTTCGGGCAGCCGGAGAACTTGAACTTGAACTTGTAAGGCAGCGCCGGGCGGTGCATCTCGTCGAGATACTCGTTGATCACCGCGCGGTGCACGGCGATCTCGTCATAGCAGGACATCTCGCAGCGCGCGTGGCCGACGCAGTTCATGGAGGTGCGCAGGTCGGGGCCGGCGCCGCCCATGTCGAAGCCCATCTCGTTGAACTTGTCGAAGGCGATCTGGGTGTTCTCGGAATTGACGCCCTGCATCATGATGTCGCCGGACTGGCCATGCAGGCAGATAAGGCCGGAACCATACTCCTCCCACACGTCGCACATCTCGCGCAGCACCTTGGTGGTGTAGTGATAACCGGCCGGCGGGATGAGGCGCAGGGTATGGAACTCGGACGACTCCGGGAACTTGTCGGCCACCTCGGAGAAACGCGGGATGACGCCCGCGCCATAGCCGATCACCGAAATGGCGCCGCCCTTCCAGAAACCGAGCTTCTCGTTGTAGGAATGCTCGAGCTGGCCGAGCAGGTCGTTGACCACCGGGCCATAGCGCTTGCCCGAGTCACGCAACCTTTTCAAGCCGGTGATGAAGGAAGGCCAGGGCCCCTTCTCCAGCTCGTCCAGCTTGGGTGTCTCATGCACCTTGAAATCGTTGTTCGCCATCTGTCACTCCCTCTATTCAAATTGGCCTGGTCGAACAGGCCTGGCGGCAACCGTGAATTCCTCATGTCCGGGCCGGCCACCGCGTTTTGCCTGATCACGCTGATCGAGATCTCATACGCCAACACTTCTATCGCTTGTCGCCAACAACAGCGCCAGCATGGTGTCGTTGTATCATCAGCCCCCCGACGAAGGCCAATCAGCGCTCGGTCTCTTGCCGCATGGCGGAACCGGCCCGCGCTCTATAGCACAAGGAATTATCATATTCCAATATGTGTGATCGCCAATTTACAAAAAAACCCGCCTTCCCTATAACCTCCCCCGTGCGGCAGGTGTTTTTCCACAAGCCATGTGCATGAAAAAACGGTGGAAAAGCGCCACCTCCGGCCCGTATCAGCCCCCGCATCGGCCAATGCCACGATGCGGATTGAACGTCCGCCGGAGCCCTGAATGGCCTTATATGATGAATATCACGGCATGGCTACCGCGCCCGCCGCCGCACCAATCACCTTCGCGAAAGCACATGTCCTGGCAGGAGAAACGCCCATGACCGCCACCCCCCAGTTCACCCCGCCGCGCTCAGGCCCCTTCAGTCTCGATGACGACGATTCCTACCAGGCCTGGCGGCAGTGGAAGCTCTCGGCCCATCCGCGCGAAGTGACGGGCCTCGTGGTCCCCGTCAAGGATCTGGCCAGCCCCACGCCGCAGGAGCGCGCCGCCATCACCGACCTGTGCCGGCGCGCCAACATGGCCGTCTATGACACCGGCCGGCGCGACACCGAGGCCGGGCCGGAGCTGGAGCGGGACCTGCGCGCCTTCGCCGGCCATTTCGGCATGACCGCCATAGAGGACCACCGCTCCATGGACGAGGAGGAGGTGGTATCCATAGAGGTGGTGGACGAAAGCGTCCGCCCCCGCCACGGCTTCATTCCCTACACCACGCGCCGCATCCTCTGGCACACCGACGGCTATTACAAGTTCGGCTATCCCGGCGCTCCCGTCATACGCTCCATGACCCTTCACTGCGCCCGCCAGGGACGCGAAGGCGGCGTAAACGAGCTGCTCGACCCGGAGATAGCCTATATCCGCCTGCGCGACGCCAGCCGCCACTACATAAAGGCCATGATGGCCCCGCGAGCCATGACCATCCCCGAATTCGTCGAGGAAGACGGGCGCACCCGCCCTGAATCCACCGGCCCCGTCTTCTGGGTGGATGAGGACACCGGCAGCCTGCAAATGCGCTACACCGAGAGAAGCCGCAACATATCCTGGCATGACGACGCCGCCACCAGTGACGCCGTGGCCTTCCTGCGCCAGCTTCTGCGCGGCGACGGCGAGCCGTTCCTGTTCCGCCACCGCATGCAGCCGGGACAGGGGCTGATCTGCAACAACGTGTTGCACACCCGCACCGCCTTCACCGATTACGACGAGCCGGGCCGCGGCCGCCTCATGTACCGCGCCCGCTATTCCAACCGCATCGCCGGCAGCGGCCTGAAACAGGCCGCGTGACATGCAGGCCACGTGACATGATGTATAAAAAGAGCCCCCCGAAAGCCTCTGAAAAAGGAGAGCCCACATGGCCAAGCTGAGCCACATAATAGTAGCCAACCCGCAGGTGGAAACCTTCGAGGGCCTGCGCGAGCTTGTCATCCTCGTCGCCAGGAGCGGCGAGGTGTTCCTCGAGTTCGACGTCAAGCCGGACTATCCCGACACCCCCAAGAACTGGCACATGGAGCTGGAGACCGCCTTCTACTGGGGCGAGCGCAGCCAGCGCATCAGGGAAGAGATGGAGAAGGACGAGGCTGGAGACGGCGACGGAGACGGAGGCGACTGATGACACCGGAAGAAAGGATCGAACAGCTCGACGAATTCGTCACCGCCTTCAAGCGCCAGCTCAAGGTGGAGGCGGTGGACGCCGGCAACCATGTCCATTTCCTGCGCCTCACCTACCGCGAGGGCAAGCGCATAACCCAGATCGGCCTCGACGTGGAAGAGGCCCGCAGGCTGGCTGCCCTCTTTACACGGTGGGCCGATAAGGTGGATAAGGCCTGACACCGAGCAATCGCCCCGGCCCAGTGGAGTTGAAGAGCCGCATGGACTACCTGCCCATATTACGCGATGTATCGCAGCGCGTCGTCATCGTCGCCGGTGGCGGCACGGTGGCCGCCCGCCGCGCCGAGACAGCCTTGCGCGCCGGGGCCGAGGTGCGCCTTTTCGCCCCCGAGCTGAGTGACGACTTCCGCAACCTGGCGGACGACCCGCGCCTTGCCCACCTGCCGCGCCTGCCCGAGGCCGATGACCTCGCGGGCGCCGCGCTGGCCTTTTCCGCCTGCGAGAACCCCGGCGACGACCAGCGGGTGGCCGAGCTGGCGCGCGCCGCCGCCGTGCCGGTGAACGTCGCCGACCGCCCGGAGCTGTGCGACTTCATAATGCCCTCCATAGTCGATCGCTCGCCGCTCATCGTCGCCATATCCTCCTCCGGCTCCTCGCCCATTCTCGCCCGCATGATCCGCGCCCGGCTGGAAACCATGCTGCCCTCCGCCTACGGCAGGCTGGCGCGCTTCGCCGGCGTCTTCCGCGAAAAGGTCATGCGGCGGCTGAAGAACCCCGAGAACCGCCGCCGCTTCTGGGAGCGCACCCTGGACGGCCCGCTTTCCTCGCTGGTCTTCGCCGGCGACGAGGTGGCCGCCGAAACCCTCATGGAGCGCGAGCTGGCCGCCGCCGAGGCCGAGGAAAAGGCCGGCATACGCGGCGAGGTATATCTCGTCGGCGCCGGCCCCGGCGATCCCGACCTCATCACCTTCAAGGCCCTGCGCCTCATGCAGCGCGCCGACGTGGTGCTGCACGACCGCCTGATAGGCGAGGGCATCCTCAACCTCGTGCGCCGCGAGGCCGAGCGCATCTACGTCGGCAAGAAGCCCGACAACCACACGCTGGACCAGCAATCGATCTCCGAGCTGCTGGTGCGCCTCGCCAGGGAGGGCAAGCGCGTGCTCCGGCTCAAGGGCGGCGATCCCTTCATCTTTGGCCGCGGCGGCGAGGAGATAGAGCGCCTCGCCGAGGAGCGCATCCCCTTCCAGGTGGTGCCCGGCATAACCGCCGCCGCCGGCTGCGCCGCCTACGCCGGCATTCCGCTCACCCACCGCGACCACGCCCAGAGCTGCCTGTTCATCACCGCCCACGGCAAGAACGGCCTGCTCGACCTCGACTGGCCCCAGATCCTGCGCCCCAACCAGACGGTGGCCGTCTACATGGGCCTGCGCATCCTCCCCGACCTGACAAGCGCCTTCATCGACCACGGGGCCGACCCCGACACCCCCGTGGCGGTGGTCGAAAAAGGCACCCGCCCCGGCCAGCGCGTCGTGACCGGCAACCTCTCCGACATAGCCCGCAAGGTCGAACAGGCGGGCTTCACCGGCCCGGCCATGATAATAATAGGCTCCGTCATAACCCTGCGCGGCAAGCTGAGCTGGTACCTCCCGGAAGACGAATCCACCGAAACCACCCCCGGCGGCAAATTCTCCGGCAC
>CAZXTT010000021.1:0-2434 GCA_964643775.1 uncultured Rhizobiaceae bacterium
TATGACAAGATCCTCGAGCTCATCGGGCGCGAGCCCACCATCACCGAGCTTGGCATCTTCTCGGCCATGTGGAACGAGCATTGCTCCTACAAGTCCTCCAAGAAGTGGCTGCGCATCCTGCCCACCGAGGCCCCGTGGGTGATCCAGGGGCCGGGGGAGAACGCCGGCGTCATCGACATCGGCGACAACCAGGCCATCGTCTTCAAGATGGAAAGCCACAATCACCCCAGCTACATCGAGCCCTTTCAGGGCGCGACCACCGGCGTCGGCGGCATCCTGCGCGATGTCTTCACCATGGGCGCGCGGCCCATCGCGGCGGCCAACGCCCTGCGCTTCGGCGCGCCGGAACACGCGAAGACGCGCCATCTCGTCTCCGGCGTGGTCGCCGGCATAGCCAGCTACGGCAACTGCTTCGGCGTGCCCACCGTGGCCGGCGAGGTGAACTTCCATGCCCGCTACGACGGCAACATTCTGGTCAACGCCTTCGCCGCCGGCATAGCCGACGCCGACCGCATCTTCTACTCCAGGGCCGAGGGCGTGGGCCTGCCGGTGGTCTACCTCGGCGCCAAGACGGGCCGCGACGGCATTCACGGCGCCACCATGGCCTCCGCCGAGTTCGCCGACGACGCCGAGCAGAAGCGCCCCACGGTGCAGGTGGGCGACCCCTTCACCGAGAAGTGCCTGATGGAAGCCTGCATGGAGCTTTACGAGAACGACTGCGTCATCGCCATCCAGGACATGGGCGCGGCGGGGCTGACCTGCTCGGCGGTGGAGATGGGGGCCAAGGGCAACCTCGGCATCGAGCTCGACCTGGACAAGGTGCCCCAGCGCGAGGAGGGCATGACGGCCTACGAGATGATGCTATCGGAGAGCCAGGAGCGCATGCTCATGGTGCTCAAGCCCGAAAAGCGCCAGGAGGCGGAGGCCATCTTCCACAAGTGGGGGCTGGATTTCGCCCTCGTCGGCCAGACGACGGACGACCTGCGCTTCCGCATCCACCACCACGGCACCGAGGTCGCCGACCTGCCCATAAAGGAGCTGGGCGACGAGGCCCCCGAATACGACCGCCCGTGGGTGGAACCCGAAAAGCCCGCCCCCCTGCCGGCGGAAGACATCCCCGCCCCGGACGATTACGAACAGGCCCTCATGAAGATGATCGGCAGCCCCGACCTGTGCTCCAGGCGCTGGGTGTGGGAGCAATACGACCACCTCGTGCAGGCCAACACCGCCCAGATCCCCGGCGGCGACGCGGCGGTCATCCGCGTGCATGAAAACGGCAAGGCCATAGCCATCTCCGTGGACGTCACCCCGCGCTACGTCGAGGCCGACCCCTTCGAGGGCGCGAAACAGGCGGTGGCCGAATGCTGGCGCAACCTGACGGCCGTGGGGGCCGAGCCGCTGGCGGTGACCGACAACCTCAACTTCGGCAACCCCGAGCGCGAGGAAATCATGGGCCAGTTCGTCATGGCCATGAAGGGCCTCAGGGAGGCCTGCGGGGCGCTGCAATTCCCCGTCGTCTCCGGCAACGTCTCGCTCTACAACGAAACCAATGGCCGCGCCATCCTCCCCACCCCCACCATCGGCGGCGTCGGCCTGCTGCCCCACTGGGAGCAGATGGCCACCATCGCCTTCAAGGCCGAGGGCGAGGCCATCCTGCTGCTCGGCGGCCACGGCAACCACCTCGGCCAGAGCATCTACCTGCGCGAGATCCTGGGCCGCGAGCAGGGCCCGCCCCCGCCGGTGGACCTGGCGCGCGAGCAACGCCACGGCAACGTGGTGCGCGAGCTCATCCGCAACGGGGTGGCGACGGCCTGCCACGACATATCCGACGGCGGCCTGGCGGTAACCCTGGCCGAAATGTGCATGGCCTCCGGCCTCGGCGCGAACATCCAAATGCTCCCCCCCGGCCCCGAACACATCCCCCTCTTCGCCGAGGACCAGTCCCGCTACGTGCTGACATGCAAACCGCAGGACATGCCGCGCATCATGCAGACCTGCGAACTGAAGGAAATCCCGATAATGCAAATCGGCACCGTCCACGGCAACACCCTGAAGCTCGCGGAAGTGGTGAATGTAGCCGTTGACAAGCTGCGGCAAGTGCACGAAAATTGGTTGCCGGGGTATATGGAGGGGGAGGTGTGAAGAAATCTGAAGACAATTTAAAGAAATACATTATTGGAAATTTAAAATTAGATAAGGAATGCATCATTGAAAATTTAAAATTAGATGATAAAATTTATAGGATCATTCCTTTGAAACGACTATATGAAATGATAACGCGCAATGAAAATACATTGGTAAAGCCTTCTTCGTGGGATGATCCATTCGAAAATATTATTTTAAGATCAAGAGTTATACTTGATAATAATGACAAGGGGAGTTTTTCATTTCATGATAATATATACGCACAGTGCTGGACAAAGGAATATTACTC
>CAZXTT010000022.1:0-2296 GCA_964643775.1 uncultured Rhizobiaceae bacterium
CCGCCCATGAGCCCCGGACGGCCGCCATAGAGGGCCGCCAGCCGCCGCAGCATGGTCAGGTTGCGCGCCGCCACCAACGCCATGTCGAGCGCCGCCATGGGGATTATGGCGGTCATCACCGCCACCTGGCGGGAGGTTGCCGATATTATGCGCGAGGCCTCCTCGTCGAGCGGCGCGAGCAGCTCGCGCTCGGCCAGTTGCAGGCGCGCGGCAGCCGGCATTATCTCCTCCTCGTGCGACTTCAGGCGCTGCAGGGGCCATTTCATGTCCTCCCGCGACGAATACAGATCGGTCAGTTTTTTCAATACCTCTGATATTGCTTCTTCATCTTCAGTATCAACCGCAGCCTGCGCCATCCGGTGCAGCCGCGTGACGCGCCGCAGGCGCATCAGGCCGATCACTTCCCGCGCCACTATCACCACCAGCGCCAGCACCGCCAGCGCCGCCAGCGCCAGCGCCGTCCAGCCGAGCAGGGGGGAGCGCGCCATGAGATCGGCGATCATCGCCTGAAGGGCCGCGCCCGCCCACATGGTGATCAGCGCCGAGATGGAAAACACCAGCACGCGCCCCCAGCGGAAGGCCCTTTTCAAGCCACCCGCGGCCCGCATGGCGCGTTCGTCCCCGCTGTTGTCCGGCAGTGACGGGGCAGGGGAGGCCTCCACCACCAGCGCCTTGCTGCCCACCGCCGGCTTGCGCTGCTTCTCCTTGCCGGCCTTATTGCCGCTCCCCCTGGCCTTGCCGCCTTCATCCCCGCCAAGCACGAAGGCGGCCGGTTTGCGCTTGCCGGTCATGAAAAATTCTCCCCCATGAGGAATTGCAAGGCCCTGTCCAGCCCGATGTGGGGGAACGAGCCGCTGCGTTCAAGGGGCCGTGGCGGCGCGATCAGGGGAGGGCGGAAGCGCACGAAGCGCAAGGCCCCCTCCAGCGAGCCATCCAGCGCCGCGCGCGGATCGTCCGGCAGGTCGCCGGGGAAGATGGCCGCCTCGGTCGCGCCATCGAACGTCTCGCCCGCTATCCGTTCGCCCTTTTCGGGTATGCCGATGATCACCGGCAATTCCTCGCCATCCACCGTGGCCGTGCCCTCGCGGGTGGCGCGGATGGCGGCCAGCACCTGGGTTTCCATGCGCGCTCCGGCATATTCGGCCCGCCGCGCCGCCTGTTCCACCAGCAGCGCCAGTATGGAGCGCAGCTTTTCATGGCTTTGATGATGCACCATGTCGCCCTTGGTGGCGGCGAACAGCAGCCGCGAGGCGCGCCGCGCCAGCAAACCGCCCGGCGAGCCCGCGCGCATGCAGGCCAGCACCGACGACAGGGCGTTGCGCAGGTCGTTGACCGAAGCCGCCCCCTCGTTGAGCGCCGTCAGCGTGTCCACCAGCACGATCTGGGCGTCGAGGCGGGCGAAATGATCGAAGAAGAAGGGCCGCGCCACCCGCTTCACGTAGGCGTCGTAACGGCGGGCCATCTCGCTCCACAGGCTGCCGCGCGGCGGCTCCGCCGGCGAGGATGGGGAAGAACGGGGCAGGGGCAGGGGAAAGAAGGTGAGCAGCGGCGAATCGCGCAGGTCTCCCGGCATCAGCATGCGCCCCGGCTGCAGGGCCGAGAAATGCCCCGGATGATCGCGGCAGGCGGCAAGGTATGAACGGTAAAGCTCGACCGCGCGGCGCACCTTTTCCTCGTCCAGCGCCTCCGCGGGGTCGAGCGAATTGACGTATTCCAGCCATTCTCCGGCCAGCGCCGAGCGCTCCGGCAGGTTGGCTGCCTCCACCATGGCCCGTGACCATTCGCCGTAATCCATGTCCAGCAGCGGCAGGTCGAGCAGCCATTCGCCGGGATAGTCCACTATGTCCACATGCAGCCGCCCGCCGTGCAGGTTCCTCGACAGGAACGATCCCGGCTCGTATTCCACCGTCACCCGCAACTGCGACAGGTTGCTGGTGCTTCGCGGCCAGTGGCGCTCGTCGCCGGAGGTGAGCGCCTCGACGTGTTCCTCGTAGGCGAAGCGCGGCACGTGGATGTCCGGCTGCGGCTCCAGCCAGGCGCGCCCCAGCCGCCCGGAGCGCGCCACCTCGAACAGCGGCAGGCGTCCGCCGTGCAACAGGTTGTGCACCAGCGAGGTGATGAACACCGTCTTGCCGGCCCGCGACAGCCCGGTGACGCCGAGGCGCAGCGAGGGGGAGAACAGCCCGGCGGTTTTCTCCACCAGCGCCGCGGCGGCGTTGCGCGCCTCGTCGAAAAGGGTGATGTTTTTCATGGGAGCGATAATAAGGGTGCGGCGGGGGCGGCGCAAACGCCCATG
>CAZXTT010000023.1:0-4243 GCA_964643775.1 uncultured Rhizobiaceae bacterium
GTCGTGGAGCCGCGCGTGCTGCTGCTCGACGAGCCCCTCTCCAACCTCGACGCCAACCTGCGCGTCCAGATGCGCCGCGAGCTCAAGAACCTGCAACGCAGGCTGGGCCTGACCACCATATTCGTCACCCACGACCAGGAAGAGGCCAACACCATGGCCGACCGCATGGCGGTGCTCGATGCCGGCGTCATCCAGCAGGTCGGCTCCCCGCGGGAGCTTTACGACAACCCCGCCAACCTCTTCGTCGCCGGCTTCCTCGGCTCCGCCAACCGCCTCTCCGGGCGCATCGAAAAAGGCATGTTCCACGCCGGGGGCGGCCTGGACTTCCCCGTCCCCGAAGGCCAGCCGGAGGGCGAGGCCCACGCCGTCTTCCGCCCCCAGAACGTGCGCCTCGGCACCCGCAAGCCGGCCGCCAAAAAGGGCGCCGTGTGTTTCGAGGGAACCATCGGCCACACCGAGTTCCTGGGCTCCATCATCCGCTACGGGGTGCGCCTCGGCGAGCATGAAATCCTCGCCGACGAGCCACACCAGGCAGGCGACGAAATCCTCCCCGAGGGCAGCCCTGTACACGCCTGCATCCCCATGTCCCAGTTGCGCTTCCTCAAGGGCTGACACCGCCGCCTGGCCCTTCGCCCTTGCCCCGCCAGCCACGATTACCTAGGTTATGCGCCCGAGGAACACAATCCGGGGCCAGTTCGCAACGCCATGCCGATCAAGATTCCAAACGACCTGCCGGCCCGCGAGACGCTCAGTCGCGAGGGGGTCATGGTGCTGAAGGAAACGGATGCCACCCGCCAGGACATCCGCCCCATGCGCATCGCGCTTCTGAACCTGATGCCCAACAAGATCCGCACCGAGACGCAATTCGCCCGCCTCATCGGGGCCACCCCCCTGCAGGTGGAGATGACGCTCCTGCGCATCACCTCCCACACCCCCAGGAACACCCCGCAGGCGCACATGATCAGCTTCTACCGCGACTTCCGCGAGGTGCAGCAAAGCGGCGACAAGTTCGACGGCCTCATCATCACCGGCGCGCCGGTGGAGCTCTTGGACTTCGAGGAAGTGCGCTACTGGGACGAGTTGCGCGACATCTTCGAGTGGACGCAATCCCACGTCCACACCACCATGTGCATCTGCTGGGGCGCGCAGGCCGCCCTGCGCCACTTCCACGGCGTGCCCAAGCATCCCCTGCCGCGCAAGGCCTTCGGCGTCTTCCGCCACCGCAACCTCGCCCCCTCGTCGCCCTACCTGCGCGGCTTCTCCGACGACTTCTCCATCCCCGTGTCGCGCTGGACGGAGGTGCGCGCCGCCGACCTGCCCTCCGGCGCCGGGCTCAAGGTGCTGATGGAGAGCGACGAAACGGGCCTGTGCTTCATCGAGGACAAGGCCCGCCGCATGCTATACATGTTCAACCACATAGAATACGACACCACCTCGCTGGCCGAGGAATACTGGCGCGACGTGGAGCGCGGCGTGGACATCCACATCCCGGCCAACTACTTCCCCGGCGACGACCCCCACGCCACCCCGGAAAACCGCTGGCGCTCCCACGCCCACTTGCTGTTCGGCAACTGGATCAACGAGATGTACCAGACCACCCCCTTCGACATCTCCCTGGTGGGCAAGATAACCGAGGCCCGCCCCGGAACCCTGCAAGACGGCGACGGCGGGCCGGAGGACGAAGGCCGATGAGCCGCCGCCTCGTCCTGATGCGTCATGCCAAGTCCGACTGGGGCGGCGCGTGGACGGGCGATCACGACAGGCCGCTGGCGGCGCGTGGCCAGCGCGACGCGCCGCTGGTGGGCCGCTGGCTGGCCGGCGAGGGGCTCAAGCCCGACAAGGCGCTGTGCTCCACGGCGCGGCGCGCCCGCGCCACCTGCGAGCTGGCGCTGGCCGCCATGGAGGCCAGCCCGCCCGTGCTCCTTATCGACAGGCTCTACACCTTCGGCGACCCAGCCCCGCTGCTCGAGGCCATCCGCGCCCACGGCGGCGAGGCGGAAACCCTCATGCTGACGGGCCACAACGAGGCCATCCACGAGCTGGCCCTGCTGCTGGCCCGCGAGGCGGACGGGAAACACCTCAAGCGCCTGAAAAAGAAATTCCCCACCGCCGCCGTGGCCGCCTACGACATGGCCCTGCGCGACTGGAAACAACTATCCCCCACCACCCCCTCGCGCCTGACCCACCACATCCGCCCCAAGGACCTGCGCCGACAGCCCCCCGGATGAAGCGCGAACACCAGTGACAGGCGGTGTGGAAATCAACTGGGTTGCCAGAGCCTTTCCTGATTTAATTCGGCCATTATGGCGGAGCGATTTTGTGACAGCAGCAAGCAATGACCGCAAGGGAATACCTGGAAGGTATTTCCGAGGACCACTTGCGCCGCTGATGGTGCGAAAGCGCCCGCAAGAATGGCCGAATTAAATCAGGAAAGGCTCTGCCTAACACCAGGCCTGTTCGGGTTTGCCATAAGCATTCTCCCCCTCGTTCCCCGGCAGGGCCATGAATACCGCCCAGGCCAGCGCCAGGAAGGCCGCCGGGGCCAGGTATGGCATGAGGTATGGCCGCGCCGCCGGCATGGCGAAGATGTAGAAATAAACAAGCGCCAGCAGGAACGGCGACATGAACCACCCCGAGCGCCCCGTGTCGTGCAGCCGCCGCGCCGTCGCCGCCATCCACGGCAGCAGGAAGCCGAAGAACCAGAAACTCTCGACCACCGCCACCCCGGTGCGGAAGTTGTAAGTCCCCGCCGCGCCGTCAATCCATATGGACAAGGCTCCAAAGAAAGCCCAGCCGATGATGAACAGCCAGTATTCCCGCCGCCCCGAGCGCCCGTCGAAATTGGCGTATTCGCGCATCGCCTTGATGAAACAACGCATGGTCTTGCCCTTCCCCCATTGCCGCCGTGTCCTGTAAATAAACCCTATCAGCAACCCCGGACATTGACCAATGACAAGCGAAAAACAGCCCCGCGAACGGGAAGCCCCCGAAAACATGGATCGCCGCGCCATCGACACCCTGCTCGCCGTCATGGCCCGCCTGCGCCACCCGCGCCACGGCTGCCCGTGGGACGTGGAGCAGACCTTCGAAACCATAGCCCCCTACACCATCGAGGAGGCCTACGAGGTGGCCGACGCCATATCCCGCGGCGACATGGAGGAGCTGCGCAAGGAGCTGGGCGACCTGCTGCTGCAGGTGGTCTTTCACGCCCGCATGGCCGAGGAGGCCGGCCACTTCTCCTTTCCCGACGTGGTCGAGGCCATAAACGACAAGATGATCTTCCGCCACCCGCACGTCTTCGGCTCCCCCAAGGAGCGCGGCAAGGCGGCCGACGACTTCTGGGAAAGGGCCAAGGAAGAGGAAAGGAAGGCCCGGGAGCCAGGGGGCGAAACCACCCCCGCCTCGCGCCTTGACGGCATAGCGCTCGCCCTGCCCGCCCTGACCCGCGCCGAAAAACTGCAAAAACGCGCCGCCCGCGCCGGCTTCGACTGGCCCGACGCCTCCGGCGTGCTGGCCAAGATAGCCGAGGAAGCCGGGGAACTGGCCCAGGCCGCGGCCTCCGGCGACAAGGACGCCGCCGAGGACGAACTGGGCGACCTCCTCTTCTCCATCGTAAACCTGGCCCGCCACCTCGACCTCGACCCCGAAAAAGCCCTCCGCCGCGCCAACCACAAATTCACCACCCGCTTCCAGTCCACCGAACGAAAGGCCCGCCAATCCAACCAGGAACTCGAAACCCTCACCCCCGCCCAACTAAACACCCTGTGGCAATCCGCCAAAACAGAAGAAAAATAAACCCCCAACGAAACGGAACATGCCACGCCCCCAAAAAAGCCGCCCCCAATACGTCATGCCCGGGCCTGACCCGGGCATCCAGCAACAGCCTGAAATCACGCGCAATTCTGGATTGCCGGGTCAAGCCCGGCAATGACGTATGAGGGAGCGTCGCGACCGTGTGATTTTTTCGGCCTGCAGGAGTTTGCTCCAGCCTCACACCCCACCCGCGGCACCCCCCCACCCGCGACGTCTCCACCCGCGACGTCCCCACCCGTCATTGCCGGACTTGTTCCGGCAATCCACCAGCGACGAGCAAGCGGCAGGCTCGGAGTTGCAGGTATCGGCTAAATCCCGGGCATGGCGTAGAGAGATGACAGCACAATAATAGCGTCTTATTTTTTCTTCCCATCACCATTTTTCCTGCGTCGCCTCCCTCTGGCAATAGAAGTTGAAATGGCTCCATCAT
>CAZXTT010000024.1:0-4522 GCA_964643775.1 uncultured Rhizobiaceae bacterium
GAAAAGGGCCCGCGAAAAAGCCGAAGCCATCCGCCGCG
The DNA here is from genome assembly GCA_964643775.1 of uncultured Rhizobiaceae bacterium. Taxonomy (GTDB): domain Bacteria; phylum Pseudomonadota; class Alphaproteobacteria; order Rhizobiales; family Aestuariivirgaceae; genus Thermopetrobacter. The sequence continues at coordinate 39 of CAZXTT010000024.1, forward strand.
CCCGCAAGCTGATGCGCAAGAAACTACAACGCGAAGGCCTCCTGCCCAAGGGCGGCAAAAAACGCCGCTGACCAAAAAGAACACCCAAAAAACCGCGCCCCAAGAGGCGCGGTTTTTTTGTGCCCGCCCATCGCGCATGGGCAATGGCGCAATATAGCAAATCAACAGAAAGCTATTGCGCTTTGCTATAATTTGCTATATAAAACATCCATGAAGCGGGTGTTGACATATACCCGTCAGGCCATGAAGGAGCGCCGCCGCGCGCCTGCGCAGGTATTGGCCCGGATAGATGCCGCCCTTGAGGCATACGTGGCCGACCCGGCCAGCACCCGCAATGTGAGGAAACTGAAGGGCCGTGATGAATTGCGCATCCGGGTGGGCGACTGGCGCGTCATCATGGCCGACGACGGAACGACCGTCCGCGTCCTGAACATTCGCCCGCGTGGCAGCGCCTACAGATGAGCAACCACGGACAGGAGAATACCGCCATGAACAGGCACGCCCCGCGCATCCACTATTTTGAAACCCCCTCCGGCGAGCGCATGGTCACCATCTCCCTCGACCTGCTGGCCGAACTGGAAGACCTGGAAGATCTCGAGGACGAGGTGCTGGCGGCGCGCGCCGCATGGGAGCGCGCGCAGGAACCGCCTGAAGAAGCCTTCGCCATTCCCGCCCCCGTGCTGCATCGTCTGGAGGCAGGCGAAAACCCCGTGAAGGTATGGCGCGAATATCGCAACATCACCCAGGGCGCGCTGGCCGAGGCCGTCGGCACTTCCGGCACCTACATCAGCCAGATAGAAACCGGCCACCGCCGCCCCTCCGGCAAACTGCTGGCGGCCATAGCCGACACACTGGGCGTGCCCACGCCCATCATGGCCGAGAACATGAACCCCAGGAAACTGAAAACCCCCGCCTGACCCCAAAACACCCCAAGCCCCGCAAAAAGAGTCTCAACCCAAGCCGCGCGACCAGCGCGGCGCAAGCGCGCGAATTGCGCGCCGGCGCCCCGCGCCGCCCCCGCGGAGCGTTCGGCACAAAGGGCCGTTAGCGTGAGCGAAATAAAACCCGGCGTGAGCACAAGCGAACCTGCCGTTGGCCGCCCCCAACATACCAAAAAGAGTCTCGTTCCAAGCCGCGCGACCAGCGCGGCGTGAGCGCACGACCGTGCGCCGGCGCCCCTGCGCCGCCCCGTCGGAGGCGTGAGCGTAAGCGAACCTGCCGTGAGACAAATAAAATGGTGGAGCCGAGGGGAATCGAACCCCTGACCTCAGCATTGCGAACGCTGCGCTCTCCCGACTGAGCTACGGCCCCGTGTGGGCCTTTCATCTATGCTTCCCCGGGGCGGCTGTCAAGCAGGGAAACGGTTGACAAGCTGGCGAAAGCGCCTTTTCTCCCGCCGCCTGTCCTGCTATGACCGCAGGCATTGTCAATGTCGGGATGATGAGCGGTCATGAGCACGCTTAAACTGGTTGTCGCGGGCGCGGCGGGGCGCATGGGGCGCGCCATCACCAGGGTGATAATGGAAAGCGACGGCGCGCAGGTGGCCGGCGGGCTGGAATACAGCGGCTCGCCCTCCATAGGCAGCGACCCGGGCGCGCTCGCCGGCTCCGGCGAGACCGGCACGACGATCACCGACGACCCGCTGCCCCTGCTCACCCGCTGCGACGGCATAATAGACTTCACCACGCCGGAGACTTCCCTTTTCCTCGCCGAGCTGGCCGCCCAGGCGCGCATCATCCACGTGGTCGGCACCACCGGCTTCACCCCCGAACAGGAAAAGGCCTTCGAGGCGGCGGCCCGCCATGCCCGCGTCGTCAAGGCCGGCAACATGAGCCTCGGCGTCAACCTGCTGGTCGCCCTGACCCGCAAGGTGGCCTCGCTGCTGGGCCCGGAGTTCGACATCGAGGTGGTGGAGATGCATCACCGCCACAAGGTGGACGCCCCCTCCGGCACCGCCCTGATGCTCGGCCAGGCCGCCGCCGACGGGCGCGGGGTGGACATGCGCGACAACGCCGTCTTCTGCCGCGAGGGCCACACCGGCCCGCGCGAGGAGGGCAAGATAGGCTTCGCCACCCTGCGCGGCGGCTCGGTGGTCGGCGATCACACGGTTGTCTTCGCCGGGCCGGAGGAGCGGCTGGAACTGACCCACCGCGCCCAGTCGCGCGAGATATTCGCCCGTGGCGCGGTGCGCGCCGCCCTGTGGGCGCGGGACAGGAAACCGGGGCTGTATTCCATGATGGACGTGCTCGGCCTGAGCGACATGTAAAGGGAGCATTGAGATGACCGCCAAGCTGGTTCTGGTGCGCCACGGCCAGAGTGAATGGAACAAGAAGAACCTGTTCACCGGCCAGAGGGATGTCGAGCTGACCGAGCAGGGCATCCGGGAGGCGCGGCTGGCCGGGCGGCTGCTCGGGGAAACCGGCATCCGCTTCGACGAGGCCTTCACCTCTGTCCTCAAGCGCGCCAACGACACCCTCGACATAATCCTCGAGGAGACAGGCCAGAAAGGCATACCCATAACCCGCGACGCGGCCCTGAACGAGCGTGACTATGGCGACCTCACCGGCCTGAACAAGGACGACGCGCGCAGGAAATGGGGCGAGGAACAGGTGCATATCTGGCGGCGCTCCTACGACGTGCCGCCGCCCGGCGGCGAGAGCCTGAAGGACACCGCGGAGCGCTCCGTGCCCTATTTCCGCGAGCACATACTGCCGCGCCTGAAGGCGGGCGAGAACATCATCGTCTCGGCCCACGGCAACTCCCTGCGCTCCATCATCATGTGGCTGGAGGGGCTGAGCCGCGAGCAGGTGCTCAAGCTGGAGCTGGCCACCGGCGTGCCCGTCGTTTACGAGATAGACGAACAGGGCAAGGTGGTCGGCAAGCAGGTGCTGGAGCACGACGGCGACGAGGCCAGCGACTGGAACACCTCGTTCCCCGACAAATGACCATCACCGTCACCATAAGCCGCACCGAGGACGCCCGCGACCTGCCGCTGCCGGAATATGAAAGCGCCCTGGCCGCCGGCATGGATCTGCGCGCCGCGGTGGCCGGTGGCGAGGGCCTGACCCTCCAGCCGGGGCAGCGCGCCCTGATCCCGGCGGGCATCCGCATCGCCCTGCCGGAGGGCTTCGAGGCCCAAGTGCGCCCGCGCTCCGGGCTGGCCCTGAAACACGGCATAACCTGCCTCAACGCCCCGGGCACCATAGACGCCGACTATCGCGGCGAGATAGGCGTCATCCTCGTCAATCACGGAGACGAACCCTTCACCATCACCCGCGGCATGCGCTTGGCCCAACTGGTCATCGCCCCGGTCACCCGCATCCACTGGCGGGAAAGCGAAACCCTGCCCGGCACAGACAGAGGCGAAGGCGGCTTCGGCTCCTCCGGGCACGAGTGAGGGAGGCGGGGGAATTCACACATCGTTCAAGATGGTGGAGACACGGGGGAAGGGGAAACGATCGGGGCAAGCCATTTATCAGCAAGTGACTGAAGGTCGTAGAATTGCCCCCTTCCCCGTCCCGGTGGTGTCCAAGAAAATTCTGGCTGGAAAAACCTTGGGCCATGACCCAGGGGAGCCTTCCTTTCTCCCTCTTCGCCTTCTTGCAGCCATGTTCCCCCGTTTGTGGTAATTGTCTATATTACTGATTCCAATGACCGCGGGCGTTATCCGCCTGATATGCGAGCTGAAGAGACGGCATGAGCGACGATAATGAAAATGGCGGCGGCGGTGCGGCGGCCGAGGACTTGATGCGTTATGACCTGCTGGCCCAGGCGGCGCTCAAGCAGGTGGTGCGCATGGCGCTGCAGAAGGTGGAGCGCGACGGCGGGTTGCCCGGCGAGCATCATTTCTTCATCAGCTTCGAAACCCGCCACCCGAAGGTGGAGATCTCGCCGCGCCTGCTGAAGAAATATCCCGAGGAGATGACCATAGTGCTGCAACACCAGTTCTGGGACCTGGAGGTGCGGCAGGACTGGTTCACCGTGACCCTGGCGTTCGGCGGCGTGCCGGAGAAGCTGGTCATTCCCTTCGACGCGGTGAAGGGCTTCTTCGATCCTTCCGTTCACTTCGGATTGCAATTCGACGTGGAATGGGACGACGAGGAGCAGGCCGGAAAGGATGAACCGGCGCGGACGGACGAGCCGGTTGCCGGAAGCAAGGCCGAAACCGGGGCTGAAGACAGGGAAGACGAGCAGGCCGCCAGCCATGATGCGGGGGAAAAGAATGGCGAAGATGGGCCGAAAGTCGTTTCGCTTGATGCGTTTCGCAAGAAATAGGCCGGCCGCGCTGGCCATGGCCGCTGGTTTGGCTATCGGGCTGACCGGGTTCGGCCATGTGCGCGGCACGCTGGCCGGCGAGGCGCGGGCGGCGGTCAGCCCGGCCATGCGCAATATCGAGAGGGCGCCGGCCAAGCGCCTGTTCGGCGGGGTGAAAAGGCCCGCGCCGCTGAAGCCCCAGCCCATCGGTTTCTATTCGCGCGGCTGCG